>JBAXCL010000270.1:0-1010 GCA_037141515.1 archaeon | reverse complement strand
CTAAAATAAAAGGCAAGGTCCTGACTAATTTGTCCAAAAGTATCAAGATTCCTGGTTTCAGAAGTGGTAAAGCTCCATCAAAATTAGTAGAAAAGACGGTAAATCCCGCAACGCTACAGTCAGAATTTTTAGACGAAGCTATAAATAGTTTGCTCCGGCAGGCTATATCAAAAGAAACATATAAGGTTATTGGTGACCCAGAAATTTCATTAAAAAAGTTTGTTCCCTTCACCACATTAGAATTTGAAGCAATTTTTCCCATTATTGGAGAGATTATTTTACCCAATTATAAATCAATGAAATTTAGCAAGAAAAAGGTAGCTGTTACAGAAACAGAAGTCACCGGCGTAATAGACATGCTTCGCAAACGTTTGGCTGAAAAATCAGATGTAACCAGAATAGCCAAAAAAGACGATGAAGTTACTATTGATTTTAAAGGGACTGACGACAAGGGTAAACTAGTAGCAGGTGCTGAAGCTAAAAACTATCCTCTTATACTAGGTTCAAATGCATTTATTCCAGGCTTTGAAGATAATATCTTGGGCATGAAAACAGGAGACGAAAAAAACTTTGATATCAAATTTCCAAAAGATTACAATGTAGCGGCTTTGGCATCAAAATCAGTAAATTTCTACATAAAAGTTACTAATATACAGGAATTATCTTTGCCAAGTATAAACGATGATTTTGCCGCAAAAGCTGGCCCATTCAAAACTTTGGCCGCGTTAAAAGCAGACATATTATCTCAATTACAAAACGAAAGGTCGCAGGAAGTTGAGCGTAATTATGAATCAGAAATAATACAAACTATTACAAAAAAAGCTAAACTTTCAGTTCCAGTGTTACTTACAAATAGTACTGTCGAACAGATGCTACGCGAACAAAAACAAAATCTAACGTATAAAGGTCAAACTTATAAAGAATTTTTGGAACTAGAAGGTATTACAGATAAACAAAACAAAGCTCAGAGGATACCAGATGCCGAAATGCGCGTAAAAGCCAGTTTGGTC
>JBAXCL010000269.1:0-1010 GCA_037141515.1 archaeon | reverse complement strand
GTATTATGCCTCCCAAAGCAAACATTATTTCAACTAAAATGCTTAATTACAATTAAATAACAATATTTGCCCAATCCGTAGCACGGTTTCAAACCGTCCTACGGATAAAATCTGCGCTACATTTCTTCTTTTCATTTAAATCTGTGAACGGAGCGCAGCGACCTCATGAACACCTTTGAAATAAATAATGTCTGTGAATAATCTGTGGCATTTTTTTTCTCTTCCACTCCGAACTCTAGGCACTCCGAACTCCAAACTTCTTTTTTAATGTCGCCCCTTATATGTTTGCAAAATTAAAATTTAGAGATAAAAAAGAAAAAGCTAAACTTGCTGTGTGAGGAGGTTCGCCCCTTAGTGCATGACACTGTCCCAGAGATTCTCCCCACAGTCAAGTTGAGTTCGAGGTATAACCTGGTACATCGATACCGTATAAAACATAAGGATGAACGATGCTTGACTTTTTATTATTATTAATTAAATCAAAAAAAAATGGAGGAAGCCAATTTAGGAATTGATGTCAGTAAAGGTTATGCAGACTTTGTTTTGCTGGACTCAAACAAAAAACAATTAGAAGAAGTCTTTCAGTTAGATGATACTCGTTCAGGTCATGATTGTTTGAAAAAACAATTACAGGAAATGATAAAAGTTCATCTTCTGTCAAAAATTTGCTGTGCGGTAGAAAGCACTGGGGGTTTTGAAAACAACTGGTATGCAAGTTTAATGCAATGGAGTAAAACAATGCCATTGAAAGTAACAAGGCTGAACCCATCCGGAGTAAAGCAGAATATACATGCCGGTTTGAACCGGAATGTAACAGATGCGCTGAGTGCCCGTTATATTGCGGAATATATTATTGCACATCCGCAAGCAGTAACGTATGACAAGCAAAATGTAGAATATGCGTCTTTTCGCAGTTTGCATAAGCACATCAATCTGCAAAAAAAGCAACAAACACAATTAGTCAATCAATTGAAAGCGGTATTGTACAGTGCGTTTCCGGAACTTATGCG
>JBAXCL010000268.1:0-1014 GCA_037141515.1 archaeon | reverse complement strand
GAATAGCCGACTTAACTTAATTTGAATTATTAAATAATTTTCTGGTAAAAAATTTATTTTTTTAGAGTTATTATTGCTGCTGCGATATCTCCGCCGTTTTCTTCCAGCACTTTTTTTGCTTCTTCTTTTGACGCGCCAGTTTGTTCTGCAACCATTAAAATATCGTCTTCAGGGACGCCACTTTCTTCTCTTGCTTTTCCAGCAACAGTGTAAGTTTTTGTACCTTGCATTTCTATTGCTTGTACTTGTGGGCTCTCAATAATTAGTTTTTTCCCGCTGTTTAGTGTAATAACCACTTCTTTTGCATCAATTTCTTCATTTTTGATGCCAAAGCGCTTCATCATTTGACCCATTTGTTTTGGATTTACCCCACCTGGAAACATTAATTCACCTTTAGTAGTAATTTATATGGTTGAAAACATTTTTAAGCTTCAATCTCTTATTCTAACTACACAAAAGCTTGTTTTGGTGAGTATTATGTCATCGAAAATTCCAACAGGAATTTAAGATACATATAATGGTGGTTTTATGTCAGTTCATGGAGTAATTGCTTCAACAAAAGATTTTTACAAAGCCTTTCCAAGAGCACCTAACGCAGGCGATCGAAGGGTTGCTATTGAGCGTTACTTTGACATCCATGGAGTTATTAAGGCGCAAGAAACTGACAAAGAATGGCCAACACTTACGTACCCCAGTATAGAAGTGCTTGATTCAAAAATAAAGGAATCAAAAGAGCGTAGCAAAATTTTTGAAAAAAAACTTGGCGAGTGGAAGAAGAGTCACTGGAACGCTTCGATGTATCATCAAGTTAATCAAGTAAAAAAACTTGGAAAGCCGTTGTATTGGAAACATCTTGCAAAAACAATTACTGATAGTGATTATAGAAAAGATGCTGAAAGTGTAAAACTTCCTGCATTTCAGAAATTGATCCAGGATTAGCCAAACAACACCTCTATCACAACCAACAAGAAGCCTGCCCTGTAAATCGGCAGGCTTCTTCTCATTATTTCCCTC
>JBAXCL010000267.1:0-1017 GCA_037141515.1 archaeon | reverse complement strand
ATATAATTCTTATTCTCGTGTATGCAGTTCAACAACTCGAAGACAACCAGTAATTTTAACGGACGGAGAGCTAGAAAAAATTAATAAAGACCACAAGGGGTTTTTGAGAAACGAAGACATTATAAAATACGGCTCCGACCCAAACAAACAATTTAATTATATTTGCCCTCGTTATTGGTGTCTGAAAAACGACACGATTGTTGACCCCAATGATTTAAAAGAGGTTGTCGGAAAAGATGGCAAAAAAGAACTGGTCCACCCCACGTGCGGTAAGGTTTTACCAAAAGACGCGAAAAAAGTTAAACCCGGATACTATATATACGAATTTTATCAACCCAAAAAAGGCAACAGCAAACGATTCCCCGGTTTTCAAACAAACAAACACCCCAAAGGCTTCTGTTTGCCGTGTTGTTTTGATAAATATAATACTGTTGGAAGAATACAAGCAAAAGAGCAATGTTCTAAACGCGACACTTCTAAAAAGGATGCTGTTGGCCAAGATGACTATATTATGGGTCCTGAAAAATTCCCACTTACACAAGGTAGATGGGGCTATTTGCCAGCCCAAATGCAAAAATTTTTACAAGAAGTCAACGCGGATTGTCAAGTTAGTAAAACAAACACAAATATAAAGCCCAATCACCCCTGTCTAATTCGCCACGGCGTTGAAGTAAATGACAAACAGTCGTTTATTGCCTGCATTTCAGATGCCGTTTTTTTTGCAGAGTCGAGACTTAAAGTAAAATCCATCAAGGACATGAAAAAAAGAATCATAGACTCTTTAACAATCGACGAATTTATTAAATTTCAAAATGGCAACTTAGTAACTGATTTTTATGACCCAACCAAAGCGGCCAATATAGATATTGACAATTATGCGGACACTAAATTATTCAAAAAAATAAACATGAATAATGAAGCAGACAGAGCGTTTTATAAAAAAGTGGTTTCCGCATTCGAAAATTTCATTTCGTTTTTACAAGACGATAATGCAATCATAGACCATACATATTTATG
>JBAXCL010000266.1:0-1019 GCA_037141515.1 archaeon | reverse complement strand
TAAGTTCACTTTTCCCACAATTTTACTACTTAAAATGCGCGAATGGAAAAAGACAAAAACATTCATAAAAACATTAATTAATTTCATATTTATATATCTAAATATATTTTTACAGGTATTATATTAACTTATTTTGTCATCCATGAAAGTAGCCTTATGTTTTATCATTAGTTACAAGCACATCTTAAACAAAGAAGAACTTTGGAAAGAATGGATCCGAGAGAATCAAGATATGTTCCATGTTTATTTTCATTACAAAGACAAGTCTTTGATCAAGTCACCTTGGATTCGAGAACATTGTCTTCCAGAATCCGCTGTTTATCATACTAGTTATTTTCATGTAATTCCCGCTTATCTTTCTTTGATGAATTACGCGCTACAACATTCTAGAGAGAACATGTGGTTTTGTTTTTTGACGGATTCTTGTTGCCCAGTGATCTCTCCCCAGCGTTTTCGGCAGTTGTTTCAAAAACATGGTTCTCAGACGATTATGAGTTGGAAAAGGGCTTGGTGGAATCCAACTTTTCACAAAAGGGCGAATCTGGCTTTATTTCCGGAGGAGTTACGATTGGCAAATGATCCTTGGTTCACTATGACTCGGAAACATGTGCAAAGTTGTTTGAGTTTTGTAGAGAGAAAACAGACAATAGTAAAAACAATTTGTAATGGTGGTTTGGCGAATGAGAGTTTGTTTGCCATGATTTTGTATGGTACGGGGGAATTACCTTTTGTTTTAAATGAGGTAACTCATGCGGCGGATTGGTCTCGCATGATGAATAGTACGAGTCCTTATTTGTTTTCGGATGTATGCGATCGAGATATAGATTTTATTGAAAAAACATTGAATAAAAATAAGTACACAATGTTTTTAAGGAAAGTAGCGCCGGATTTTCCTGACGAGATATTAGTTCACTTTTTTTCACGGAGTTATGAAAAGAATTACAATTCGAAAGAACCAGAAATGCCAACAAACTTTCAAATTTTATGGTTTTTTTCAAAAATAGGTTTTACTCTTTTTT
>JBAXCL010000265.1:0-1022 GCA_037141515.1 archaeon | reverse complement strand
CATTAGGGCTTGCTTTTTTTAAAGTACAGGAGCAACCTTTGTCACATTTCCTAATGGTTGGTATACTTTACATGACTAGGCCAAAACTACGCATTTGGAAAAGATTAGACAGTTACCCCACAGTTTTAACCGAACCACCAAAAGAGAAGGAAGCACCGGTCGTCATTAATAAACATCATTTAGAAAAAAGTGAATTAGAAATGTTGGCTTATAATTTAGACGTTGTTCAACCCACTGCTCTTGATGAAAAAAAGAAAATGGGTGCGGTCACAACTATGTTCGAACAGCTTTTAAGAGAACAACCACACGAGTCGAAAGTTAAAAGTCCATAAAGTCTTTAAAGAATGGAGCTCTTTATGGACATTATAGATTTTCAACCTTAAGACTATTAGGAGGGGCTTTGGCAGATAACAAAACACAACCTGTTATCAGTACTCAAGAATTTTTAAACTTCGCGGAAATCCACGAAGGTATTGTGATAACAAAATCCGGTGAGCTCCGAGTTGTTTTATTAGCCAGTTCTATCAACTTTTCTCTTAAAAGCGAACAAGAACAAACTGCCATAGTTTATGCTTACCAAAGTTTTTTAAACTCTTTAACTTTCCCAATTCAGATTATGTTGCAATCCCGAAAATTAGATTTATCTAAATATATTGCCAAGTTAAAAGAAATTACTAAAAAACAAACCAACGAATTACTTAGGGACCAAACTGTTGACTATACAAACTATATTACTAGACTGATAGAAGTCGCTAATATCATGGACAAAAAATTCTTTGTTGTTGTTTCCTATATGCCCCCAACAACAACTCAGGTGTCAAAGCCGGGTTTCTTTTCTTCAAACAAAGGAACTGGGTCGGTTAAAATAACACCGCAAGAATTTGAAAAACATAAACAAGAGATAAGCCAAAGAGTTCAAGTAATTCAAAGTGGCCTTGGTTCTATTGGCGTTAGAACTGCGCCACTCAACACCCAACAAGTTGTAGAACTTTTATATGGCATTTATAACCCTGAAGAAGCAG
>JBAXCL010000264.1:0-1024 GCA_037141515.1 archaeon | reverse complement strand
CAATAAAAGCGCCCCTCTCCATGGGCAACAGGTATTTTAAGGGCTTTATTTAAAGTTATGCTTGATGTAATTAATGAGTTGTTTGTTTGTGTTTTAATAAACACATTTTTACAGTTGAACTTTTGATGGTCGTTGTGTAATAATGCACCAGGTAGCAAATGAGACTCACACAAGATTTGAAACCCATTACAAACACCAAACAGTTTACCACCATTATTTGCAAATTCAATTACGTTTTGCATAATGGGGGAAAAGCGAGCTATCGCACCACTTCTGAGGTAGTCGCCATACGAAAACCCTCCGGGAAGAAAAATTAAATCACAGTTTTGAAGATCGTGATCTTTGTGAAAAAGCTCAACCGTTTCAAAACCAAAAATATTTTTGAACGCATAAATAGCGTCACGATCACAGTTTGACCCAGGAAAAATAACTACACCAACTTTCATTTCAATTAATATTAATCATGATAAGAAATAGTTTCTATTCTCACATGCGAATGTAAAAGGAGAAGTTGGAAGTTGAAAACCGAAACAAGAAAAAATTAAATTGTGGTAAAAAATTCACCCTTCTCTGTGGTGTAAGAACGAATGATTCGAGCGCTTAACAGGTTTACTAAAATTTTTTGTGCTTGCCACCTTGAAATATCCAACAACTTACAAATATCTTTTAACATCAAGGGTTCGTTTTTTTCTAGGTGTTTCAACAATACATCCTCGTGTTTAGAATATTTTATTAAGGCGCCCCGCTTCTGTGTGTTTCGCCTTAACACATCAACAATAATTTTACTAGCAAGCAACGTTTGGTCACCCACCCGAACATAAACCCACCACTTATTGTTTTCATCTTTTGCATAGTAGGGTTTTTCTAAACCTTGGGGAATAACAGCCTCTAGCAACGTTTTCTTTCCAATTTCCCACTCAATTATTTCAACCTTAATTTGTGGTTTACAAAAAAACTAAAAATCAGATTGATAGATGCTTAAAGAAAATTCAAACCGGTTGATCAGCGCGGTCCTTGCAATAGG
>JBAXCL010000263.1:0-1027 GCA_037141515.1 archaeon | reverse complement strand
GATATTTTTGAAGGAACCCTGATGGAAAATATTTGCATGGGATTAACCGATGTGAAGATGGAAGAAATCATGCTCCTTTGCAAAAAAACAGGACTCTCCGATTTCTTGGGTGAATTAAAAGAAGGTTTTGATACTCCACTCAATGCAACTGGAAGGAAATTGCCAGGCCATGCAGTAAAAAAGATTCTACTCATAAGGGCTCTTATTCACAAACCCGGGTTATTGTTATTAGAAGAACCTTGGAGCGGCTTGGAAACAAAACACCAGGAACAAATAAAAAAATATTTGTTGGAAGAGTTAACCCAAACCACCATCATAGTAGTAACAAGTGATGAGCCTTTTGCAAAATCATGTGATAAAATAATTGCATTGCAGAAAGACGGATGTGAAATACAGTTACCAAACAAGCAATCATTTAAAAAATGAAAACATTAAAAGCATATACAAGCATTTATAGGTACAATACTACCAGTAAGGTAAAATATTGGAGTATTGGCTTACTAATAGTAGTAGCTATTATTTTATTCCTTCCCTGGACGCAGACCATTCGTGCTAAGGGCAGTGTAACTACTTTGAGATTAGAACAGCGCCCACAGGAACTCAATAGCATTTTGCCAGGTAAAATTGTAAAATGGTATGTGAAAGAAGGAGATTTTGTACAAAAAGGAGACACGATTTTACAAATCTCAGAAATTAAAGATGACTACCTCGATCCGCAATTATTAAACAGAACCGGTGAGCAAATGGTTGCCAAACAACAAAGTATTGGTTTTTACAAAAACAAAGTGGCTGCTACACAAAACCAATTAGGCGCATTGGATAATAATCGTGTGTTGAAACAATCGCAACTGATTAATAAAATTCAACAACTGAAATTCAAATTGCAAAGTGATAGTGTAGAAAATATAGCCGCTGCCAATGATGTAAAAATTGCAACCCTTCAATTCAAACGCCAACAGTTGATGTACGATAGTGGACTTGTTTCTCTTACACAATTGGAACAACGCAACCAGGTATTTCAAAATGC
>JBAXCL010000262.1:0-1028 GCA_037141515.1 archaeon | reverse complement strand
GACAAGTGCCATATTGTTTTTAATGTCGGTGGTAAAATCGTAAATGCGTTTGTATGTAGGATAATCAGCGGTGAATGATATGTTGCTTGATACTTCGTCGTATGCTATGTCGCTGGCTCCAAGTTTCTCAATGCTTTTGCCAATTTCAAGCATGATGCCGGGGTAATTTGGTATCATGATTTTGAATGTGTTTGATGATTTAATGATTAAGTTGTTACCCTGAAGGATAAAAAAGTAATTTGTTGTTTCTGACAGGTAGTTGAAGAGTTCTTTTACAGACCCTTTGTATTCCAAAGATATGCTTCTGTCGAAGTATTCGACTCTCTTGCGACTGTCTATTGGTGTGTTTTTTGTGCTGGTTACACTGTCTTTACCAAGTTGATAGGCGTAATCATCGTCTGCACCGCCATTTTTACCGCTGATTTTACTTGTTGGAGTCAATACGTGCTGATTGTTGTTTTTTGAGTCTGCTGTTTTAATTTCTTTGTTTTCGTAGTTAAAAATAATGTTTGCGTTGATTTCTTTGGCTATTGCTTTCATTGCAGTGCGAAATGGCGTGCGGTTAAAGCTGATTGCTATGTTACTGTTAGTTTTGTAGACGTTTGCATCGCCTATTTCAAAAAATGGAATTTTTTTAGATATAGGGATTCTGATTATCGATTCACTTGCGTTCAAGTCTTCTTTACTGCTTAATACAAGGTCTTCTGATACTTTGCTGGTGTTGTCGGTTTTAATGTCTTTGATCGTCGCCGCACAACCGGATAGTGTCATTAAACCAACTAATGTTACCAAAATTGTGTGAATTTTTGCGTTCATTTTATGACTCCTAGATTGTGCTTTTTTGTTTAGTCTTCAACTAATTTTTTGCTGTTGATATACAAAATATACTTGTCGTTTTTATAGGCTCTTATCATTGTCCCTTTGAGATAAACGTCTGCTTTACTTTTTGATTCAATTGGCACAAAGGCCAATAGCAGGTCGTTATAGGGGACTCCTTTAAATTTTCCAATTTTAGGAATGTTATAGTC
>JBAXCL010000261.1:0-1033 GCA_037141515.1 archaeon | reverse complement strand
TAAGCGAGCCCAAGCATTACTCGACGTAGTTAACGAAATAAATTATTTTACGCAAACTTCCAAAGCATAGCTTGTTATTGACTATTTATACTGTTTATGCTAGTATATATACAAGTTCAATAAAAATAAAAAGGTAAAACATGAAAGAACAATATCGAGCATTTATCGACGACAGTGTAGTAGTTGACAGCCCAAAAGTTCATGAGGAACTAGAACGTATTACAAAAGATACAGACGGCGATGATAGGACTCTGGCGCGAATAGAGTTAGCAGAAAATGTGACAACCAAAGACAAAAAAACCCTTGCAGAACATGCACTAGACTCATTCGAATTAGTTAGAAATGTCAGTGAAGATCAAGATTTATCAACTGAGGATAATCCTGAATTAAGAAAACGAGTACTTACAGAACTAGTGCAAAAAAGGGTTACGGAGCGTGATAAAACAATCAAAGGATACTTTCTAACATTCAATACAGATGGTGAAATAGTAAATTTTGTCCCTGGATCATTAGTTCGCAGTGAAAACGAGCGAGAATTAGAAGCAAAAAAATGGTTAATACAGAACACACCCTCTGGTCGTAAGCAAAATGCTTCATCTTTTCGACGCAGACAAGATCTGCCTGGTGATAAAAAATAATACTTTAGTCTTCTGAAGGTAACAAATCTATTTCTTCAATGGCAATTGTCTTAATACGGTCAATAGCTTGATCAACCCTATTGTATATTTCACCTTTTTTGGTTGGTAAAAGTTCCTGTATCTCAAATACGTTTTTTGCTGGAGTAAAAGCTTCGTTTTTTGAATAGGCGTCCAATACTGCCTCTAGAGTACCGACTGTGAAGATTAAATCAGTAATTGAGTCAACATAACCACTGTAATCTTCGTCATTTTCAACGCGTTTGGTTATTTTAGAATCAAGGTTTGGCTGCTTTTCCATAGGAAAACTAATTATACAGTAATTTACACTATTTTGCAATGATTACATCATTGCGCCCATGCCATTCATGCCTGGCATTTCGGTTTTTTCGGGTTTA
>JBAXCL010000260.1:0-1037 GCA_037141515.1 archaeon | reverse complement strand
CCTTTATAATCATTAATATCTAAAGTCTTAACAGTGCTTTGGCTATGTCTATTTTTAAAATCATCAAACGCCTTTTCATCTTCAAAAAGAGGGCTAAGAGTTCGAGCAAAATCCTTAATATGCTTGTTTTGGTCAATTCTCGTTAGTATATCCTCAAAACTTTGGACTGCAACCCCACCAGCATAAATTGCTGCACCTTTTGCTACAAAATAAAGAGCATCCTCTGGAAAAATAGCTTCCTCCAAAGAATTTTTAAGTGTTTCAACGAAACGATTTCTTAGCCCCTCAAAAAAGAAAAGCGGACCACCTAAAAAAGCAATCTTGCCCTCTAATTTTCGCCCAGCTGCAAGTCCTGAAGTTGTTTGGTCTACAACACATTGAAATATACTCGCTGCAATATCCTCTTTTTTTGCACCTTGATTAAGCAAAGGCTGAATATCAGACTTAGCAAAAACGCCACAGCGAGAAGCAATGGAATATATTTTTTCACTTTGTTTGCTAAGGTCATCAAGCTCTTTTGGAGTAACACCAAGCAAAACAGCCATTTGGTCTATAAAAGCACCAGTTCCACCAGCACAAGAACCATTCATTCGTTCCTCTAAAGTACCTTTAAAGAAGAGAATTTTTGCGTCCTCTCCCCCAAGC
Organism: archaeon; assembly: GCA_037141515.1. Taxonomy (GTDB): domain Archaea; phylum Iainarchaeota; class Iainarchaeia; order Iainarchaeales; family JAAZKV01; genus JAAZKV01. The sequence goes on along the minus strand of JBAXCL010000260.1, from coordinate 392 downwards.
TCAACAACTACATCTGTATTTGGAATAAATTCATCTACAGCCTTTGCAGTGGCAAAAACCTCTTGAACAAAAGGTAAATCATAAGCCTTAGCAACTCCAAGCCCAGCACTGCCCGTAACCGCAATGTGAACAAAGTTATCTCCAATTATCGGCTTAATTATATGTAGCAATTCATTTGTTTTTTCTCTAACCATAGAAAAATGTCTTTGATAATCTTTAAAAACAATTTTCCCAGCTTCATCGACAACAACAGCCTTTAAGGTTGTTGAGCCAATATCTATACCCAAAGTAAAAATCATAATTGCCTCCGTTAGATAGTATAAACGTCCATTTACATTTTACCTCATTTTTCGCAACATTTCAAGTAAAATTTATTTTTTTATGTTTATAAC
>JBAXCL010000259.1:0-1039 GCA_037141515.1 archaeon | reverse complement strand
AGCTGGAAAAGCTTTTTCTGAAATAACTAATCAGTTGGATTATGTTGAACAATCTGGCGATAAAGTCTCCGGTCTTTTGATTGAAATTAAAAAAACTCGACAAAAATTAATTGATAATCAGAGTAGTTTAAAACAAAAAAAAGAAGAAAGTAATATAGCCAAAGAAAATTTAATTGATAAAAAAGAAAGCCTTGAAGCGACGGAAAATCAAAAAACAAATTTGTTAGTTCAGACGCAAGGCGAAGAAGAAAAATATAAAAAGCTACTTGCTCGTGTTGAAGAGCAAAAACAAGAGTTACTTGATTTTAGTTCCGCTAGCAACTTGGGCGATGTTAGCTCTAGTGTTAGTAACTATCCAAAGCCCAGTAGCAATCTAGCTTCAACAAACTGGTATTATTCTCAAAAAGATTCGCGCTGGGGAGAGAAAAAAATTGGTAATTCAAAAACACTAATGAAGTCCTATGGTTGTGCCGTTACAGCTGTTTCGATGGTCTTTCGTGAAAAAGGTGCTAATATTAACCCAGGCAGTATGGCATCACAAAAAATATTTTATTATGACCTAATTAAATGGCCAGCTACATGGTCTCCTGGTATTAGCTTGATATCATCAAGCTCGCATGGAAATATTAAATGGGCTACAGTTGACTCGGAAATTGCAAAAGGTAATCCCGTTATTGTATATATCAAAAGAAGTCGTGGCGGCGGACATTATGTTGTTGTAACTGGAAAAGATAGTAAGGACTATATTGTACACGATCCATATTTCGGAGCAAATTTATATCTTGGCACATCAAAATCACTTGTGGGAAAATTAGGTGTTGATAGTAGCGTATCAATCGATCAAATGATTATTTATAATAAAAAATAAACCACTAAAAAATCTTAACAGTAGGTGCCTAGGTTACTTAGCTGAAATTTAAAGTAATCAATGTCGCAAAAGTTTCATTGTGCGACACGCTCAATATTTCATTCACTCCACCGCCAACCCCTTCGAGCTAATATGACACGCCAATTTTCGAAACACCTTTCTCTCTAAAGG
>JBAXCL010000258.1:0-1049 GCA_037141515.1 archaeon | reverse complement strand
ATATTAATACTCTTTAATGGCGTATTAATGTACCTTCATCGGCTATAATGTATAGACACAAAAGGACAAAATTAAGAAATATTCTTGTTCGAACCCCTCCTTTTTTTTCAGAATAATTTACACCAACCTATTGACAGCTATTACTTAATGATTAATTTTGTATCATCAAAAAAAGATTAATAAAGTAATAATTACAAACACAAAAAAAAAATTAAAAATGGCAAAAAAAGAACTTTGGATTTTTTCCAACAATTTTATCGCCAACGCAGTTCGCGATAATTACCTCTTAGCATTAGTAATTGCTAAGTATCACCTCGATGCTTTGATAGCCAACATGGCCGATGCCGACATACTGGCTCGCAAAGTAATTTTTGAAGTCCTTTATAAAACATTGGTGAAAGCCGATGTTACAAAGGCTCAAACCAAAGACACCCGAATAGGGTTAACCGCTTCGCTCAACGATTTGTTCAAACAAATCATTGATCTCCATTTGCCTTTGTGGCAAAACAAAATTGCTCAGGTTTACCCCGTAAAAACGAGCAAATACAAGAGTTTTTTTCCTAATAAAAATAAGCCCTTCGAATCAGGACGTATCGAATCGAAGATAAAAGCCGTTGAAGTGCTTGCTGCTGCCACCCTTGCCGACCCTGCATTAGCTGCTGTTTCAGCTTTAATTAGTGCATTTCTGGTTGACCTCAATGCCACACGTAACGACCAATTGACAGCACAATCGACCTTTAAGGGTTTAATTAGTACTCAACAAAAAGCCATTGACGAGATGTGCGATGCACACTTCATCGACCATGGTTTGGCAATTACTAAATATTCAAAAAACCCGAAAAAAATTGCTTCTTTCACGGATGTACAAAACCTTCAATACCACCAACACGATACCACCCACATGGGCACTGTGAATGGCGAAAAAACAAAAACAGCATTTGTTCATAAATCAACTGCAGCCACTACTTTCAGCGTATCGAGCAATGTGGATGTACAAGTGTGGGTAATCAACAAAGCTGATAATGTAATAAAACCAACAGGTGTAAAGG
>JBAXCL010000257.1:0-1051 GCA_037141515.1 archaeon | reverse complement strand
ATCTTTGCTTGGCCTTAATCAAGACTATGGCTGTCCGCAGTTCAAAGTCAGGATTACCAATATCAACAAGTAAGCCTGCCTCAAATCTTGATCGCAACCTATCTTCCAGCATTTTGATTTCCGACGGCGGCCGATCACTGGTCATCACCACTTGTCCCCCATCCTTAAGGACCGCATTAAAGGTGTGGAAGAATTCTTCCTGAACTGTGGTTTTGCCCGCAATAAACTGAATGTCGTCAATGAGTAGTCCTTTAACTTTTCGATATTTTTGTTCCTGTTCGTTACAAATAGTGAAACCTTTCTGTATTAAAGTTTTATGCAAAATAGAATTTTTTGCTACCGGTACTTTTTCGGCGATTGCAGCACCAACAAAATTGCCGTAAGTGTTTAAATACAACAAGTATTCCAATTGTGTTAACCCCAAACCGTTTAATATTAAATCGGCGCACGTTTGCTCATTTAAAGCATTGGTTTGCAAAATTTGTTCATGTATGCTAGTTAACATGTTGTTTGTTGCCACCGCCGGGTTTGTGGCCAAAGCAGTTAAAACACTTTTATTGTTCAACTTTGCTAAACTATCTATTGTTTGACCATCAATATGTGGGTTTTGTGCCACCATTTTTAACAAAACCGAATTTTGATCTTCTTTAATAATTTTCTTCAACGTTTCAGCGGTAGTGTTCACATTTTTTGCTACGTTTATTAATGTGGTCACTGTTGTTTCTTCCATTTTTTGTGTAACAATTCCTTCTTTAGGTTCACAATCTTGAACTATTTTTGCCAGCACACCCCCCGGTGTGTTCGGGTTTGCTGCTAACACTTTTTTAACCGCAGGGTTTGCATCAAATTGTAACATTTTTAAAATTTTTGTAGGTGTGTTCACATTTTTTGTTACAAGTATTCGCACTTGTAAAATGTCCGAATTTGCTAACACAACCAGTTGTTCCTTTTCGATTTGCTCCCTGTCAGCTTGCTGTATTTGCGTTATGCTTGCCTGTATTTTTTCAACCAGCTCTGTTTAAAAATTTTGTATTCATTACGATAAATAAAA
>JBAXCL010000256.1:0-1072 GCA_037141515.1 archaeon | reverse complement strand
GCTATACTTTTGGTAATCGCAATCTAACAAGTTTTTATGTGAAAAATGAGCTCGACGTATCTCACCGCGCCTATAAATAACGGGGTTTTTACAATCATAACATTCAAGCAAATTTTTGCTTGACAGTTCCCTAATGCTTTTCTCTTTATTAAAATCTGTTGCAACTTCTTCAACAAAAATATTTAAATTGTTGTAAATACACCTATCCATACCATCCTCCAATTTCAAAATCAGTGGTGAGGTTGTACCTCGCACTAATCTAAAGCTCTCCCACCATCGACATTATATCACACGCTAAAGCCATATTATGCAATAAACACCTTGAATTTTTCGCATTTTTAGTAGCTTTTAAAATGATTTTATCACGCGGGGAGCCCTCCATTTGAAGTAATTGCATTGGAGAATTATAACATTTGTTATTGACTTACTTGGCTTTCAATAATAGAATGAAGTTCAGTTTTATTGTTTCGAGGAGGGAAAGTTTGAAGCCTATTGAAATTAAGCCAACTCAAAAAAACATCAAAAAAGTGTTCCTAGAAGACACTTTAGACAGAAACATAGAAGTTATGCGTTTCTGCACTATTTTAGACTCTATAACTACAGGTTCTTCAATTGCCCTTGATGGCAAATGGGGTAGTGGGAAAACTTTTTTCGTCAAACAAGCAAAGATGATACTTGACGAATATAATAGTTTTTTATGCAATCCTATTGCAACTTCTGAAGCAAGCCAAATTAAAGAAGTCGTAAAACGTCTGAAAATTGTCCAAAACAAAGATAATGAACTTCAGCCTCAAGTTGCAGTTTATTATGATGCGTGGGCAAATGACAATGATGAAGATCCCATACTTTCATTAATTTACAATACTCTACAAAGTGTAGACGCCGATTTCAAAATAGAAAAAGAGCGTGCTCTAATTGAAATTGTAAGTAGCATTGGAGAATTTTTTACCGGCAAAAGAGTCGCCACTTTTCTTGAGGCAATTAAGGGTAAGGATCGATTAGCTTCAGTAAAAAGCGAAAAGGCCGTGCAGCAAATGATGAAAGAATTCTTTGATAATTTACTAAGCGAACA
>JBAXCL010000255.1:0-1080 GCA_037141515.1 archaeon | reverse complement strand
AGCTTTAGCTTGGTTATTTAAGGGTGGGGATTTATTGCAAGGTAGGGAAGGGGTTTATGAGAGGAAGTTGCGTGAGTTGCTTGCCAAAATTGAAAAAAGTAACCCTGAGGCTGCAAAAAGAATAAAAGAAGCAGGAAAAAAGGATCCTTATGCCGTATCTGTGGCAGTAGCTACGCTTAAAAACCAAAAAGATTATGAAAAACAAATAACTAGGTTTTCGGAAAGTTTGAAAGACTATGAGCCTAATGCATTTATTGAAGCGATTGAGCTAAGTGTAGACAAGAATTTAGTTTACGACAATGAGGATCGAAAAAAAGTAATCTATGCTCATGGATCATTTCTTTATCTAAAAGAATCTGAACTGATTAAGAAAGCGCTTGTTACAAAAAACCTTGAAGAACAAGGAAATTATAAGGCTGAGATTCAAAAACTTGTTAACGAACATTTTGATCGACTGAAAAAGTTTTCGAAAGAACCTGGAACTTGGGAAATTGTGAAATATGATCCTGTTGCAGTCATGGTCTTTACCGAAGTGGATGATTCAAAACTAAGGCAATTTTATGTTGAAAATCATGAGTGGGTGCAAGATATGTTTTCCCAGTTTCAAAATCTACCCCTAGAAAAAGAAAAAGAAGGTACAGCAGTAAGTATTAAATCGGTTCTTGAAACAGCATCGCTCTATTACCCTGAAACTAAGAAAGCTGTCGTTGATCAAAAGCAAAATGGTTGTGGATTTGGCCCAATGGGGTTTCAGTTATTTTTTAAGTATGGTGATTTAATAAAAACTTGTGTTGATAAAGAAAAAGTTTTACCTTTGTGCGAAACTCTAGAAATCTTCTTTTCCCAACAAGATTACCTTAATTCATTTATTGAAAAACACTCTACAGAATCAGCCGCAAGTTTATTGGCACGAAATTTAGGAGAAATAAAAAAAACAAGTCCGGATTTATGGCGGGCGGCAAAAGCTTCTCCTGGTGCATTAGACTTATATGAGGATGCTAAAGAATTTGCCAATGATGTATTTAAAAAATGTGATGGTATTAATGTTCAAGATTTGTTGTATGCCGATTATTTAACGCC
>JBAXCL010000254.1:0-1080 GCA_037141515.1 archaeon | reverse complement strand
CATCTAAACTCCCTGGTTTAGATGGACAAAAAATGTCGAAGAGTTATAGCAACACCATCTCTTTACGTGAGAACGCGGAAAGCGTTACCAAAAAAGTACGTACCATGCCAACTGATCCGGCGAGAATTCGTCGCACAGATATTGGTGATCCTACAAAATGCCCCGTCTGGCAATTACACTTAGTTTATTCCAACCCCGATACCCAAAAATGGGTCACTCAAGGTTGCACCACAGCTGGCATTGTTTGTGTAGAATGTAAACAACCGGTAATAGATGCAATTTTAGAGCAAGCAAATTTTATTTTTTAAGGTGGTGTCATGTGTGAAAAAAGGTTGGACTAGAACAATAGCAGTGCTTTCGGGAATTTTTGCCATCGTAATTATTTGCGTAATAGTTTATAATGTAATTACTGATTATGCAATTGAACTTATGTTTAAAGCATCTCAGCAGAGTCTAATTGCACAGAATGAACTGGAATATAAAAAACAAACTGACCAAATAATTAAAGATTATCAAGAGCAGTTGATGTTGCTTGAAAAGCAAAAACTTTTAAGTATAAAGGAAAAACAAGAGCAAGAAAAGTTGCTGAAATTGGAAGAAGAAAAGAAATTGCAAAAACTTAATGAGTTGAAACAAGCTAGTGTTATACCTTCAGCTGCAAAAATTCCTGCAGACATAAAAAGCCAAGTGATGGCACTAGCTTTAAAGCGGCTTGGAGCAGATGGAGTAAGCAAATGTATGGCAATGTTAAGTGGGGGGATTACGCCTGAAGAAAAGACTGAGTTGAAAAATCTTTTTAATACAAGATTTACTGCTTCAGAGAAAAAACAAATTTTAGCTTGGGCAGCGAAATATTAAAAGTAGAAAAATACAAATACGTAAGTGGGGGAGCAAAGATGCAATCGTTGAGAAAAACTTTATTTATGGCTTTGGATGTCTTCATAGTTCTGATATCATTTTCACTATCATTGTTTTTAAGTACTACTAATTCGGTGGCTTTTTTCTTGTCAGACATAAAGGCATATATTGCTTTGTTGATATTTATTTGTTGTATAAATGTTTTTTCTAATTATATTAATG
>JBAXCL010000253.1:0-1082 GCA_037141515.1 archaeon | reverse complement strand
CAATTACTCTTGAAGCGAGCGCAGTAGGTTACGCAAAAAAAACTGTTACGCTTGGTCAGCTTGAAAACGAAAAAGAAATAATTCTTGAAACCGAAATAAAAAAAGGAACAATAATTTTTACTGCAGACAGCCCAATTGGAAAACAAAGCGGTGCACAAATTAATGTGATAAACGATTTAGGTTTCTCTCAAATACTTACTACACTTTACGGCGGAGAAATTACTCAAGAATTTGACGAAGGCGACTACAATTTCAGTGCTTATGCGAAAGGATATTTGGTTCAAGGGAATTTCAAAGTCGAACCAGATAACACAAAATACGTTGTAATTAATTTTAATGACTTAATCTCTGACACAAATCAAACTCTTAGAAAAAAAATTCAATTTAAAGCGGTTGATATTAACACAACAATAACTTCTGCAAGTGCAAGAATATATATTCAAAAAGGGGCAGATCTAAATTTTTACTACGCATTCCCTCAAAGAACTGACGGACAATTTGGGCCACTAACAATTTCTGATACAAATGCGGTTTACACGGCAGTAATAAGGGCACAAGGGTATGTAACAGCTATTGCTGATTTAAATATTTTAGGAAGCGCTGATACTTCGCAATTAATTCATCTCACTCAAGGAGGCGCAGTACTTTCGATAACTGTGGTAGATGATATAAATTCTTTAGTAAAAGGCGCCGCAGTAAATCTTTTCATTGATGGGTTTAATGTAGAATTTGAAACTCCAAAACAAACCGACTTAAAAGGCGCTGTTTCATTCACCGGACTCCCAAACGGAAAATATACAGCTGCTGCAAAAACCACTATTGAGGAAGGAAGTACAAGAATTGACGTAAATGACGCAGCAGTTAGCGCAACAATAAAAATAATAATGGGTTCTGGAAAACTAAAACTTTTTTTCTATTCTGAAGACGGTGCTGCAAAAACCACTTTTACAATACAAAAAAGAATTGGGGATAGTTTTGTTGATGACTTTGATGGTAACGGCACAGAATTTGCAATAACTAAAGATTATCTTTCTGGGACAGAATTAAGAGTAATTGTAAACGACCCTGAGTATATGCCATAC
>JBAXCL010000252.1:0-1088 GCA_037141515.1 archaeon | reverse complement strand
AAGTTACTGCTTTTTCTGTGCCGACATTCAAAATAATTTGTTGACCTAGGTCGCGAGTTAAATATGTTTCAATTACGGCAACGACATGATTAATTAATGTTGGTTTGAATAATTTTTTTGAATCCAAGTGGACTACTTCGCTGTTTGCTAATGCCTTTAGGGTGTCGGGGAATTGTTTGGGTTTGTTATAGGCTAAATTAATGCCAACAAATCTGTGTCCCCGTAAAATCAAATACGACAAGCCCGATTCTTTTACAAGCTTTTCGGATTCAACTTTGGTTTCGCCATAAACCGAACGTGGTTGGTATTGGTCGACTTCTTTATAATCTCCTGTCTCGGCTTTGCCTCCGTAAACTGATTCGGAACTCATAAAAACAAAAGGAATGTTCTTGGACTTTGCCAAAGCAACTAGATTGCGTGTGCCTTCAATATTGGGGCCCCTCACCTTCTCTGCGTCTTGATCTACGATTGCACCCAAGTGAATAATCACATCAGGGTTAAATTCGTTGAAGGCTTTGCTAAGAGTGTCTAAATCCAAAAAGTCTACTGCATGTTCTGGGTCGTGACGCGAGAAGCCAAAGATTTCATATTTATCTTTGCAGAGTGAAATAAATTTTGAACCTAAGTAACTTGTAGCACCTGATAAAAATATTTTCATTGTTATTATTTTTTCTTAGCTAATATATTATAACCTTTTAAAGGAAAACCATATTTTTTTAAAAACCATCCAGTTCCATTTTGCAGAAGCAGATGATGCAAAGAAACGGCTGCTGTGTTTGTAATATCTCCATGAGTATTTATTTCAAAATCTCTATCCCTCAAAGTTTTTAAAGTAGCTTCGTATATATCTTGTGATTCTGTAACTAAGTGAATTTGAGCGTTTTTTCTCATGACTTTCTGAGCCATACTGATTGATTCGCTAGGTCTAAAACTTGAAGGTAAAGGGAAATATATATTAACCCTGGTTGCCAAGTCTTTAAATTGTTTCAAACTTGAATCTTCGAATTGGGCAGAATAATAATAAAGATTGTTGCTAGCAGTTTGTTTTTGAAAAGGTGCATAGTATTTTAGGGTTTCATTTATAAAAG
>JBAXCL010000251.1:0-1096 GCA_037141515.1 archaeon | reverse complement strand
GTCATACAATAAGTTTGGATTTGCACCAAAGTCTAACAGCATTTGAACTATTTCATATTTGTTTGTTGTATTGTTTTTCGAAAAAATGGCGTAATACAATGCGGTCAATCCTTTTTGGTCTCTTACATTGGAATTGGCGCCGAGTCTTAACAAAATCGCGCTTTTTACCAATTCGCCATGCAAAGAAGCATACATTAAAGGAGTAATGCCTGCCGCATTCTGCGCATTCACGTTGGCACCTTTTGCAATCAAATAGACAATCATTTTATTAGTTGCATTCGTGTTATTCGTGTTATTATTATTATTGTTGGACGTTTTCTTTTGCACAGCATAATACAATGCGGTGGTTTGTTTTTGTCCATATTTTTGTTTCAAATTTACCTTTCCTTGTTCTATTAAGTTATTGACTTCTGCTATATTGTTGTTTTCTATAGCAGCGAATATAGGAGGACTTGTCGCACTCATTTTATTATCCAACTATTATAATGGTATATTAAAATATTACTTTTTTACAAATTGTTTTTGTCTTTTATATTGTTTATTTTTTTAACACCTCTTGTCTTTTTTAATTTTTTAACCTTTTTAACCCCCTTTGTCTTTTTTGCACCTCTTGTGCCTTTTGCACGGCGACACGTTTTTCTTCGTAAGCCGCCTTGTATAGAACATCCCGTTCCTGATTCTTCGCATGGTTCATCATATGCGGGTGTTGTTCTATTTCCTGGCGGTTGTCCTACTTGATGCGGCGGAATAAAACCGAGTGTGTCCATCATAGGATATTGGTCTCCCAAATATCTGGCAATGTGAGCTTGGTCGGGGTGAATTACGCCCTCTTGAACCGCTTGTTGAACAATTTCCATAAATTGTAACTGATGCTGACGTCCTAAAAAAGTTAAAATTTGTTGTAATTCAGCATGCGGCATTCCTTGTTGTTGCAATTGTTCATTTATTTGCAACATATCAGTGACATTATTTGGGGTAATTTGTGTGCCACTATGAAATAAAAAATACAGTATTTTCAAATAATTTGCGATTTTACTATTTTGCGTGGTTTGACTTAGCGCTACTAAAGCAAGTGTAAATGTAGAATAATGAGAAT
>JBAXCL010000250.1:0-1096 GCA_037141515.1 archaeon | reverse complement strand
GAACTTGGACAGCGTCCACAGCAGAAAATGTAAAAATTGGAACAGGGACGCAGTTATTAAGTTACGCGCCACTAGAACTAGACGGAAACGCTATTGTATCAAAAAATTTGTACGCGGGACAATTAAAGATTGCAGTTAATAATATCGTGTACTTGGAAAAATGGGACACACGTAAACATGAACTAGTAACGCGCACTCAATTTGCTTCACAGTTAGCAGCTACAACAGTAGCAACAATGGCTAGTAATGATTTTTCTAGTGATGCAATGGTGCCTTTTTCGCCGCTTTTAACTTTATCAGGTGCAAAGAAAAACGATATAAACATACGTTTGCCGCAATCTATCGCAGCTAGTACAGTTGCATGGAAAGATCAAAAAGGGAATACGATCACTATGGTAATCAGTAAAATAGCACTCCGCATGTACGGGTTAAATGCTCAAAACGGCGCGAAATTTCAAAACTAAACGTTTTGAATATCAAGCAGTTACAAGGTTTATATAAAGTAAAATAATCATCGAAAGTAAAGGCGGTTTTTTCCGTCTTTACTTTCTTTTAAAACTAAAAAAATAATGAAAAGAGTAGTTAAACACGAACTTATAGAGGTAATCGTGCCGGCTGGATCCACAGCGACGCGTTACCAATTACCGGACGCGCAAAACTTGCGTAACGTTCAAACATGGGGTATACAAATTTATTACGATCTTCTGGTACCTTTTTCGATCATTAACGGAACACCAACAATTACAAAGGCTGACAGTTTATTGTCTTTTTTAACTTTGGAAAATTATGCAGGCCGTCAATTTGATAAACAAAGCCCTATTAATAAATATCAAACAATAGAACACAATCTTACAGAAGTTGCCGGTGTTCCTGCAACAATTCAAGAAAAAGATTTTAAAAGTTTTGTAGGCCAAAAAATTAACTTTCCTAAAAGTTATATTGACACAGTAACACCAATAAACGCAACAGGAGCAAAAGATAAAGTATTTTTAATTTCTATTTATTATACTGATCAATTCGAGGATTTTAGCCGTACTAGTTTTTCTAACAAAAAATAAAATAATACTATGTTACCAACAATAAGGAAAGTAACTAT
>JBAXCL010000249.1:0-1100 GCA_037141515.1 archaeon | reverse complement strand
GTTTCATGTCCTTGAAAGGTTTCTGTGAGTTCGCCTCTTTTCTTTACCCATTTTTCTTTAAAACATCTTTTTAGTTCCACATCATTTCCTTCAATAATAAATTCTCCAACTACTTCGTGAGAAAGGTGGTGTATAGGGCTGCCATCGGGCGTTACTGTCTTAATAGAAAAGTCTTGCCTATCGAAACTATCTTTTCCCGTTAAAAGCCAAGAGAAAGCATCAAAAAGCGTTGTTTTGCCCGTTTCATTGTCGCCAAAGATTGAGGTAATTTGCTCGTTGAAATTTATTTCTTTTTGTTTAACTCCCTTAAAGTTAGTAAGGGTAAGTTTTTTAAGTATTACGGTTTTCATTATTCGTTCTCCTTTCTTTTATTTCTTGGTTTATGTCCTATCCACATCAACAATACTGCTATTATGCATAATGCAAGTACGACTTTTAAATTTGGTATTTCCATTAGTAACATCATAGCCTATTAATTTTTTTGGTTTTCGATTTCAGTTTCTAAGGTTCTATTTTCTTTGTTAATCCAATTCTGCTTACCATTTCCCGATACGTGGCAAAATTCGATAAGGTTATTGTCTTTGTCAAAGTGTTTGATGGTAGCAAACTCCAATTCGTTGATGTCGGTAGGCTTTGTAGTCCTTCCGCTTTCTTGAAAGTAGTGTTCGTATCTTCCACCGAAGATGTCTTGTGTTACTGCAAGGAAATAGCGTATTCCTTGAGGGCAGATTTTTAAGATTTGTTCAGTCATTGGTTTATTCTCCTTTTCTTTTAGGTTTTTTAGGTTGGTTAATAATTTCGGGATGCTTGCAGAAGCCTGTGTTTCCATTACAATAGACAAATGCGCCTACTGTTGAAAAGTACGTACATAGCTTGTTTTCACAATGGATGCACATTTTGAATGTTTGTTTTTTTATCATAGTTTTTAGTTTTTTTCAAATGTGTCTTGTAACAATTTAGAGGCGAAGCGAAAATCTCTCATTCTGCATAGGCGAAGGCTGTATGCTTGTGCTATTGAATTAAGAGAATCTTCAAGGTCTTTAACGGGAGTTTTACCGAAGTTGTCATTTTGGAGTTTGGAAATCAATATTGTTTCTAAC
>JBAXCL010000248.1:0-1103 GCA_037141515.1 archaeon | reverse complement strand
TCATTACAGGGTTAGATCAATAGATACCGCGTTGAATGAAACTATTGATTCAGATAATACTTTTATTACTGCCGGTTGCACTAGTTCGTCAACCTCGTCAAGCAACAATTCTTTATCAACATCTACTTCTGTTTGTAGCGACCAAGCACCAGGATCAAAAGCACCGTGGCTATACGGAGCAATCGCTCAAGACTCTGGAAGTGTACTCTTGTACTTTACCGAAGCGGATAATCCGGTAAATAAATATGTATTAGAATACGGGACAAAATCAGGCGATTATCCGTACGGTGTTCAGGACATGGGCGTAAACGCTCGCGGGCAAATGACATTTTTAGTTAAATCACTTTCCCCGAACACAACATATTATTTTAAAGTTCGCGGCGGAAATGGTTGCGCAACTGGTTCTTGGTCAAATGAAATTTCTGCTAAAACAAAACCAATATTTTCAACAAACAATTTAGATATTGTTTCCTCGGAATTAAACACAGTAAACAATCCAACGCCGACACCTATGCCAACAAAAAAGGGAACGACTAAAACAACAGAAATTCCTAAACCAACAGAATTTAACGGATACGATGTAAAAGTAAAAGTGGTGGACACACAAAATAAACCAGTGGCCGGAGCAAAAGTAACATTACACTCTACACCACGCGATGCCGTAACTGACAAAAACGGAGTTGCTTCTTTTAGTAACGTAGAAGCAGGAGATCATAAAGTTTTGATTGCCTACAATAACTTTGAAGGAGAACAATCTATAAATTTAACTGGAAACGTAAAAGAGTTTGACTTGAACGTTACGGTTCAACAAAAAGCAATTTCACTATCACCATTGGCTTACGGAATTATTGGAGTAATGGGATTAGTAATTATTTCGTTAATAGTTTTGTTAATTAAAAATAAAAGAAAGGGGTAAAAAATCATGGACAAAATAAATTTAAACAAAGATACCCAGTTAGTTATCAATTCGTTTTTCAAAGTCAGAACCAAAAAAGACTTAACTAAATTTATTGAAGACTTATTTTCACCGGAAGAAACTTTAGATTTAGCCCAAAGATTAAAAATTGCCAAACTAATTCTTGATGGCAAAAATTATGAAGAAA
>JBAXCL010000247.1:0-1104 GCA_037141515.1 archaeon | reverse complement strand
CAGCGATATGGAAAAACTTCAGAAAAAAACATTTTATGGTAAAGAGAAAAAATCTCTGGCGTATATAATTGGTACCATGAATATGATATTGCACGGAATTGAAGCTCCAAATATTATACACGCGAACACGCTAGCCGAAAACCTTTCTGACATCCAAGAAAAAGATAGATATGATATCGTGCTTGCCAATCCTCCATTTGGAGGAAAGGAACGAGCAGAAGTCCAACAAAACTTTCCAATAAAAACAGGGGAAACAGCTTTCTTGTTTCTTCAACATTTTATTAAAATTTTAAAAGCAGGGGGCAAGGCAGGTGTTGTAATTAAAAACACTTTTCTCTCCAACACTGATACCGCCTCTGTTAGTTTACGTAAACAATTACTAGAAAGTTGCAATTTACACACTGTGTTAGATTTACCTGGGGGAACATTTACTGGGGCTGGAGTAAAGACAGTTGTGCTTTTCTTTGAAAAAGGAGTTTCAACAAAAAAAATATGGTTTTATCAGCTTAATTTAGGTAGGAACCTTGGTAAAAACAACCCGATTAATGAAGGTGATTTAACTGAATTTGTTGAGTTACAAAAAACAAAGCCTAACTCAGAGAATTCTTGGTCAATGGACATCTCCGAGGTGGATGAAACGACATGTAGCTTATCGCTTAAAAACCCAAACAAGAAAGCCGAAGCAGCTTTGCGTGACCCACAGAATATTTTGGATGAAATTAAAAAAATAGATGAAGAAAGTCTAATTATTATGAATTCAATAAGAGCCTTACTATGAAGGCGAATTGGAATGTTGAAAAGCTGGGAGACATTTGCCAGATAGAACTAGGCAGAACCCCTCTACGAGGAAATAAATCTTTTTGGGATACTAATAAAACAACGACTAATGTTTGGTTGTCAATAGCGGATCTTTTAAATTGTGAGGACAATATTGTTTGTGATAGCAAAGAGTATATTTCAAATAAAGGGGCAGAGATTTCCAAAGTTGTTAAGAAGGGCACGCTACTAGCAAGTTTTAAATTAACCTTGGGGAGATTGGCGTTTGCTGGGAAAGATTTGTTTACAAATGAAGACATATTTTTAATTTCAACAATTGATTCCGCA
>JBAXCL010000246.1:0-1106 GCA_037141515.1 archaeon | reverse complement strand
CCTTTACTCCGCCCGAAGATGGTATTCCTACTCTTCTGTTCAAAGCGTACGGTCGGCATTTTTACACGAAGTTGCCAGTAAAACGCCTTTTTAAAATCATAAACGATGTATTCGACTGCGTGCCTCACGTTACAAAACGTCTTCATAAAAAAAATCAGTTTGAATTAGTTATAAGCTCTTCTCCGGATGAAATGACAATGGAAGAAATGATGTCGCCCACATCTCTAGCTATTATAGAAATGCAAAAACCAGGTGACAGTGATTATCAACACGATTGGCGGGAGGTTTGTGCAATTGAAGATGCCGCCGAACGTCTAAGTTATCAACAAACACTTGTGAAGGTGTGGTTTGAAACAAACTTCTGTCATATAAAACTGAGCATATACCTCGATAAAGAAAACAACAACTATCTTGTTGAATACACGAGATTGAAGGGCGAATGCATATTGGGGAGCACCATTTGGAAAAAGCTAAGTGCTGAAGTTCTACGAAATGAAAGCTGTTGGCGTCACCGAAAAGCCTATTTGGAGCTGGAAGTCGGATGTAAAAATCATGAAGAAAAAGAACACATTACAACGTTCTTGTTTGACGACACAATCATGCGAGAGATTTCTCAATTCCTAGGATAAAAATTTGTTTTGTTGTTCGGTTGTGTATAATATTGTAAATTACTAATTATTGTGGGTTCAAAAAATTTTTTTTTTGTGAAAAAAATGAAATAAATTTAAAGCTATTTTACAAATAATAATTTAAACAAGAACACAATGTGCGAACGAATCTGCATTACCGAAGAAATTACAGACGAACCCAACATTTTGGAACCATCCATATCGTTACTAACAGCGCGAAAAATACGGGATATATTTTGTAATGAACTACCAATTGGCGAAATCCAAAAAATACTTGTGGTAAATTCGTGCACCCTTGTGAAAGGGATAAAAGGAGTTGTCAATTTTGTCAAATTAACCGAAGAAGAAAAACAATCGATTGTAACTCCTCCAACAGGTAAGTATTATAAATACGGATTCGTAGATTTTGTGTGGGCAGATTCAGAAGTTGCCCAAACACTCAAACGAGAATTACAAAAAGAATCAGGTGAGTATGCC
>JBAXCL010000245.1:0-1109 GCA_037141515.1 archaeon | reverse complement strand
TACTAAGAGTAAGCTTACTGATTATGTGATTAATCCGTATGTTGGTTGTCAGCATGGGTGTAAGTATTGTTATGCAGTTTTCATTAAGCGTTTTCAAAATATTCAAGAACCTTGGGGCGAATTTTTGCATGCAAGAGTTAATTCTGGAGAGGTTCTAAAAAAAGAGCTTGAATTGGCGGCCAATGGCCATATTTGGATGTCTAGCGTGACTGATTGTTACACGCCTGCGGAGAGTTCGTATAAAATTACTCGTGGGATACTTCAAACGCTGGCAGATTCTCCAAGAAAAAATAATTTCTCATTAGAAATTTTAACTAAATCAGTTCTCGTTAGGCGGGATTTTGATTTAATAAAAAGTATTGGTGCAGAACTTGGGGTTTCAATTAATTCTCTTGATGATGGTGTAAGAAAAGAAATTGAACCTTTTGCTTCTCCCCCGCTTGAAAGAATTAAAGCATTAAAAGAAGCAAAAGAAAAAGGCATTCGTGTTTTTGGTTTTATTTCTCCGGTTCTGCCTGGAATAACTAATCTTGAAGAGCTTTTTTGTGAACTATCTTTTTGCGATTATGTGTGGGTGGAGCTTTTGAACACAAAAAATGATGTTCTTATGCGGTTATTGCCAGTAATTAAAGAAATATTTCCTTCTAAGTTTAAGGATTTTGAATTTGCTATTAATAGTCCTATTGAGTATCGGAAAAATATAGAGTCTGAGGTGCTTTTGCTTTCGAAAAAATATTGCTTAAAAGTTAAGCGTGTTGTTGTTCATTAGTATTATTTTTGGTCATTTAATTTTGGGCCTCTGTTAAGCAGGTTTTTATTTTCTTCATTATTGATTATTGTTGTTCGTTATGTATCCCGAAGGCACAGTTAAGCGTAAGAGCGATGATTTGTCTCGTCTGGGCTCGATTAAATCGGGGGTTTCGGTTAGGGATATTGTCGGTTTAGTTGTTTTTGACGGGGAGAAGTTTTTGTTGCTTCATAGGGTTCTTCACTGGAAGGGTTGGGAGTTTCCTAAAGGGGGGGTTATTACTGGTGAATCTTCTGCTGATGCTCTTAAGAGGGAGCTTCTTGAGGAGACGGGGATTCCAAAGTATCAGCTCATTGGGAAA
>JBAXCL010000244.1:0-1113 GCA_037141515.1 archaeon | reverse complement strand
GATATACAGGTGTAATAATCTTGTCGGGTAAATCCAAAACATTTTCTTTTAATCTTCTTAATGTAAGACCTAAGGTTCTGTCTCTTAACTCTTCCAAGTTTGACGAACCCATTACATTCCAAACTTTTCTATTTCCAACTTTGAATTGATATCCACTACAATATCTAATGGCATATGCCATCCAATTCTTTGCAACAGGTGAATCAATTATGTTTAATAAGTTGAAATAATCAATTGGTCGTGATGTCATCGGAGTACCAGTTAATAACCAAAGTCTTTCGGTCTGTTTAACAATGTCGTTGATTAGTTTTGTCCTTTGCGCCGTAGCATTCTTAATATAGTGTGCTTCATCGACAATGACCAAATCAAAATTGGAAGCAAGAATTTGCGACTCATTTTTCTTTTTAGTGTCATGGAAATTTTTAATAATATCGTAGTTTATGATAACAAAGTCCGCTTCGGTACTAAAGTTTTTACTTTCAGCAATGAATACGGTTTTATCGGAATAATTTTCAATCTCACGTTTCCAATTAATTTTTAAAGTTGCAGGACAAATAATTAACGCTTTTTTGGAACCTGACTCAAGTGCTGCAATAATTGTTGAGGTTGTTTTACCAAGACCCATATCATCGGCCAAGATAAACTTTTTGTTTTCAACTAACTTTTGAATTGCTTCTTTTTGGTGAGCGAGTGGTGGACGATGAGAATATTTTTCATAATTAATAACAACGTCTTTAACTGAATTGTCTTTTATAATTGCCGCTTTTGGTAACCAAAAATCATGAAACTCTTCTTTTTCAAATACTTTACCCCAAATGTGATATGCCTTTTCTTTGTCCGCCAATAACTTCTCAACCCAAACTTTTTGTGGGATTTCAGTGTACAATTTGTCATCCGCCATTTTCTGTGCAAAGTATGTATCAAGAATGACCCACTTCTTTGCTACTTTAGGTGTCTTATCGTGAAAATTAATAATATATTCTGATTGACTTCTTGTTGGGTAAAATTTTTTGTTAATTATAGATTTTCTTTTTAACTCCAAAAGATAATTATTAGCACCCTCATACCCTTCAAGTATTGACATTGCTTTTGACTCTAAACTTATCTCCATTC
>JBAXCL010000243.1:0-1127 GCA_037141515.1 archaeon | reverse complement strand
TTCGGATACTGATCCAAAAAGATGACCTTCTGCATTGGCTTTTTCGGTAAATTCAAGAATGTATTTTTCAAGAGCAATGACAAGTTTTTTTGCATCTGCTTGTTCTACGGCAATTTGTGCTTGCCGAGACTCTTGCCGTTTTGCAGATTCTGCTAACATGTCAGCAGTAGCAATTGATGCGCTTCCATACCGAAGTAAAAACCGACCATATCCTGGTTTTACGTTTCTTACATCGTCTATCCGGGACGATCCGTGATTGGCTGTAAAAATAACTTGCATATTGAAAATCTTAAATGTTGCAAAGAGCTGGCGGATTTTAAAGACTTCTTTTAAAAAAATCAAGAAAAAGTTTGATAATAAAGAATGAATAATGAATAATAAATAGTGAAGAATGAAGAATGAATAGAACAGTAATACGAAAATAAACGATCTAACGACTTTACGATTTTACGATCTAACGACTTTACGACTTATGAAACAAAAGAAAAAACCTACAGAAAAACAAGTAAAAAAAAACTTGCTTGAGGCTTTGAAACCACAAATTAAAAGACAAAATGCAAAGCGACGAAATCCGTTCGTGACGTTTTTATTGATTGTACTGCTTTGCACCGCTTTGTTTCAGCTTTTTGGAAACCAATTTTATGGAAATCAAGTAAAGCGAGATCTCGTTCCTATTTCTCAAGTAGTTAAACTGTACAATGAAGGGAAACTCACGAAAGTTTTGGTAAAGACTTCTGAGGTGCTATCGGATACCAAAGA
This sequence comes from archaeon, assembly GCA_037141515.1. GTDB lineage: Archaea > Iainarchaeota > Iainarchaeia > Iainarchaeales > JAAZKV01 > JAAZKV01. The sequence continues at coordinate 368 of JBAXCL010000243.1, read as the reverse complement.
TGGGAAAAAGTTTCTTTCTTACAAACTCCCAAATGAAACACAAAAAGATTTAGGACTGAATAGCGCTACTATTCCTACAGAAGTTGCGGTTGCAGACACAGAATCTGATGCTTTTTGGTCAAGTCTGATTAGTTCAGTGTTGCCGATTTTGATTGTTTTTGCTGTTATTATTTTTTTTATGCGTCGAGCTGGAGGAGCTGGCGGTGGTAGTGGATTTGGATTTGGAAGTAGCCGAGCAAAACTTATGAATAAAAAAGATTCAAAAACAACATTTGAACAAGTGGCAGGATGCGAAGAGGCTAAAGAAGAGTTAAAAGAAGTTGTCGATTTTTTGAAAAATCCAAAGAAATACATAAAAATGGGAGCAA
>JBAXCL010000242.1:0-1128 GCA_037141515.1 archaeon | reverse complement strand
ATCCAAGGGATAGAGGTGCTTACAAACGCCGAGACGCCCAAGGAAATTGAAAAAGCTTTAAAGGCTGGTGCCTCTGGCGTGGGCTTGTGTAGAACCGAGCATATGTTTTTATCGGCCGAACGTATGTCGGCTGTGCAAGATGTTTTGTTTAAAGCAGAACCCGATGCTTCAAGTTTTGAAATTTTAAGAGAATTTCAAGAACAAGATTTTTTTGAAATCTTTAAAGTTTTGGGTGAGAAAGAAATTGTAATTAGATATTTAGACGCGCCTTTACATGAATTTGGTGAAAGCCACGAGAGCAATCCTATGTTGGGTTTTCGCGGGGCCCGAATGCTTTTAGCAAAACCGGAACTTATTAAAATTCAATCCCGAGCAATTTTTGGAGCACTAATGAGGGTTGAACAAAAACCTCAAGTCGTTTTAGAACTTCCTTTGGTAGTAAGCGCTCAAGAAGTTAAAATTTTCAAAGAAGTTGTCTTGCAAACCTTAAAGGAATTCCCAGAACTTTCAACTCCTAGCTTTGCAGTTATGGTTGAAACCCCTAGGGCAGCTTTACTAGCCGATGAACTTGCAAGCGAAGTTGATTATCTTTCTTTTGGTACGAATGATTTAACACAGATGACTTATGGCTTTTCGCGCGATGACTCTAGTGACTTCATTCAACTTTATAAAAAGCTTGGAATCCTTGAGGCTAATCCTTTCGAGGAACTTGATGAAATTGGAGTGGGGGAATTAATGCGCCTTACTATTGAAAAGGCTCGTAAGGCAAACTCTAAAATTAAAATTTCGGTTTGTGGTGAACAAGCGGGGAATAAAACTTCAATAAAATTTCTAAAAAAATTAGGAGTAGATAGTATTAGTGTTGGACCCGGCAAAGTTTGGCAGGCAATTTTTTCTGTGGCAAAAAATTAATTAATACAGGCTATTGGCGAATTTTAGAAACTCAGCATCATTTAAATACATACTGCTAATCATTATCAAGACATTATCTTTTGTTAAGAAAACGAGGTTTTTCATCCCCTTGTTTTCATAGATGTATCCAAAAGGTTGAATTTCTGAACTTAAAACAGGTTCGACTTTCGTTACAACCAACTTGCTTTTAGGCAGAGTTTTCACATAGTCCTCAAG
>JBAXCL010000241.1:0-1137 GCA_037141515.1 archaeon | reverse complement strand
AAAAAATTGGGTTCGGGTGTTGCTTATAATGCTTTCGATTTGGAATATCAAAACTTACTAAATGATTATCTTTATTCAGGGGGCTTTCCCGAAGTCGTGCTTACCTCAATAGATAAAAATATCTATTTGAGTACTATGTTTGATTCAATAATCCTAAGGGATATTGTTAATCGCTATAACGTCCGTTCTTCGGTGGACCTTTCACAATTAGCAAAATATTTAATAACTAACTTTACTAAAGAATTTTCATACACTAAATTAGCAAACAGTTTAGGATTCACCAGTGTTAATACGGTAATTAGCTATGTGAACTATATTGAGGAAACCTACTTGCTGCAAACTGTATCCAGATTTTCACAAAAGGTTAAAGAACAAATGAATGCTCCTAAGAAAATTTACTGTGTTGATAATGGCTTCATTGATGCTCAGACTATGCAGAATCTTGACCCTAAAGGAAAATTAATTGAGAATTTGGTTTTTGTAGAATTATTAAGACGTGGTCTGCAACCAAACTTAACTCTGTTCTACTACAAAACCAAGAATGAAAAGGAAATAGATTTTGTAGCGCGCAGCGGATACGAGGTTAGTGCTTTGTATCAGGCCACTTTCTCGATTGCCAATGTCGAAACTAAAAAAAGAGAAATTTCTGCACTACTTGAAGCAAGTGCAGAATTAAATTGTAATAACCTCAATGTTATTACCTGGCAAGAAGAAGCCGTTGAAATTGTTGATGGTAAAGAAATCAAGTTCATACCTTTGGCGAAGTTTTTGTTAAACGAAAAATAACAAGAAACCAAAACCGGTAGGTTTTGATATTTTGTTCCGAAACTGTACAATAAAGCCATCACATTTTTTCAAATATTTTTTGTTTTATCATATTCAACTTCTATGAAAGACGCCTTTGTTAAAGATTTAGCCCTTGCCGACTGGGGACGTAAAGAAATTATTTTGTCAGAAAATGAAATGCCGGGGCTTATGGCGCTTCGCGAAAAATATAAAAAAACGCAACCGCTTAAAGGAGCCCGCATTACTGGTTCATTACATATGACTATCCAGACTGCGGTTTTAATTGAGGCTTTACAAATGGTAGGGGCCGAAGTTCGCTGGGCTTCTTGCGACATCTATTCAACACAAGAC
>JBAXCL010000240.1:0-1140 GCA_037141515.1 archaeon | reverse complement strand
CTTTAATGCGGCAGGAGGAGAAAGCTCTGAAGCACTTGAAATAGTTGAAGAAAAAGTGAAATCAATTTTAAAAAATTACAAACATTTATTATCATAAAAAAATAGATTAAAACAAAAAAACAGAATATGAAAAAACTAATCTTATCAATTGCTGCCGTTACAATACTGTTTGGTTGCAGCAAAAAATTTGAAGTTACAACTGATGGCGTTAAGTATCGCGTTATTTCGCATAGCGACACGTCTCGTGCAATTGGTGTTGGAGATTTACTGCTGGTTAATCTGCTTATTACAACGGAACACGACTCGGTAATTCTTGAAACATTTCAGAAAAACAATCCAAGATATATTCCGTCTGACGAGCCTGTTTTGCACAATGTTTTCGGAGGCCTATCGAGAGGTGATAGTTTAGAGGTAATAGTAAATGCTGATACATTATTCAACAAAAGCTTTGGTATGGCTAGACCAGCAAACATAAAAGCTGGCGAGAGCGTTCATTTTACAATGAAAATTGTAGAAACGTTTAACCAAAAAGAAATTCTTAAAAAGAGAATGGATCAACAAAAAGAGTTAGCTGTGAAAGATTCGCTTTCGCTAGAGAATTTTTTATCTTCTCTTAAAGGACAAGACGTTAAACAAGCTGCTAACGGACTAAGATACATTATTGAAAAAACATCTACTGGAAAACAAGTTAAAAGCGGAGACAAAATAACTGTTAAATACAAAGGAACATTGTTAACCGGAGAGGTTTTTGACGAAACAAAAGAAGGTGCTGAGCCGTTTACGTTTACTGTTGGTTTAGGACAAGTTATTAGAGGTTGGGACGAAGGTTTATTAATGATGAAAGAAGGAGAAAAATATAAGTTCATTATTCCTCCATCAATGGCTTATGGCGAATCTGGTAGTGGTCCAATTCCTCCTCTTTCAACACTTGTATTTGATGTTGAACTAGTTAAAATTAATTAATGCATCTTAATATTATTATTGAATGAAAAAGATAATCATCGTTCTATTTGCATCTGTCGTTTCTGTTTCGGCATTTGCTCAAAAAGATAAAAAACAAACAAAACAAAAAGTGAAATTAGATACAGAATACACAACGGCATCAGGTTTAAAATACACATTTTCACAAATAGGTACAGG
>JBAXCL010000239.1:0-1147 GCA_037141515.1 archaeon | reverse complement strand
ATGAGGCTTAGTATTTAATGCAATATAATGATTCTGCGGAATTTTTACGAGGAATCGTTAAACGAGGAAGAAAATATTATTTGGGAGTAACAACAATTACACAAGATGTGGATGATTTTTTGGCCACACCTTATGGAAAAGAAATTGTGACAAATAGCTCGATACAAATTTTATTGAAACAACACAGTGCGGCTATTGATCAAATTGGAGAAGTTTTTTACCTAAGTGAAGGGGAAAAACAATTACTGTTGTCAGCAGATAAAGGTGAAGGGATATTTTTTGCGGGAAAAAATCATGTGGCAATTAGGGTAATTGCGTCAGAAGATGAACACAAAATAATCACTTCAAACCCAGAAGAAATTATGAAAATGAAAGCACAGGCAAAATTGATTAAAGATAAACCAATTGTGCCACCAGGACCAAGCTATGAAGTGCCTAAACCAGCACAGCCGATTGTAATAACCCAACCTACAGTATCACCGATCCAAACGATAGTACCTCCTCTTGAAAAACCAGAGCAAAAACCAGAAGAGGCTCTGAGCCGAAGAATAGCTGAAATGGAAGAAAGTGAAAAAGTTAAAGTTGATGAACACAAAAAATTGGTAGCTACTGAAGCCGAACAAAAAGCAAAAGAAGAAGAGGAAAAGAAAAAATCACAAAATACTTTAGGAGGATTTGGCGGCTTACCAAAATATCAAGATTTGTTTGTAAACAAAGGAACTTTGCCTCCTTTGCCACCGCTACCAAAATTTGAACCACCAAAAGCTGAAGTTGTACCTGAAAAACCGCCTGTTGTTCAAAAACCAGTGTTTGTAAACATGACTAAAGAAGAAGCAAAAATTCCTCAACCATCACAATTGACAAAGAAACCAACGTCACTAATTGAAGAAAAACCAGCAACACCGGCAGCTGATGTAAAAACTGATGACAAAAAACCAACAATGGACTACGATAAGCTGTTTGGAAACGGTATCGTTTAGACTGATATAATTTGCTGTGGTAAATAAAATTTTGGTTGAGACGAAAGAGCTGACAACTATTCGCGACATGCTGGTTTTTTTGGGTGTGCTGGAGAAAGAGGGTGGAAAACTCTCGAATTATCCAAAAAAGGAAATAGAACAATTTAAAGAACTGTTTATACGTATTG
>JBAXCL010000238.1:0-1158 GCA_037141515.1 archaeon | reverse complement strand
ATGAGTCTGAGATTGTTGGTGCTGGAGAGTTTCCAAAGTGCAGGGGTTTGTATCCTGATTGTCCGGCTGAGCCAAGTTTAATGAATTCTATGTGCAGGACTTGTCCAAAAACTGATGGGATGAAGAAGCCAAGACCTGAAGAGTAATAATTAGTTTAAATCAAATTTTCTTTCAACCCTGATTGTTAAAAAGTTCGGGTAATTTTTATTTTTTAAATTTGAAATTAGTTCTTTTCGTGGTGGGAGTGGGTTGGTTTGAGCTATTCCAAGAATGGTTTTTAGTTTGTGTATTTCTTCTGGCGGAATAGTGTATCCTACCGCTAGTGCGGTTGTAAGGGCATCTTGTCTTTTAGTAATTACTTCGAGTTTTTTTGCTCCGCGATTTTTTGCTTCTTGTTCGGCGAGTCGAAAAAGTAGTTTTCCAAGATTGTAGCCTCTATAATTAGGCATTACTATTCGGTGAAAGCTTTGATTTATTCCAGCAATCATTTCAACTTCAAAGTTTGCTATTTCTTTAGAATTTCGCTCGTGGAGTGTGACAGAAAATCCAGTTGGTATTGATTCAACTTCGGCATTGATTTTCCGCTTTATTCCATCTTTGATTATAGTGTACTCGCCGCTCGCGGTATTGCGAAAGCTAGTGCTTAAAGGTACTCTTCGTACTCTATGCGATTTTTGGATTCTAGGGTACGCGGTGTTTTTTGAAAGCATATTATGATTATTGTTAGCATTATTTAAATTGCTTTTCTTTTGAGTAAAACGTGAGTTAATTTGTTTTTTGCGTTTTCATTTTCTTAAATAATTAAACATTTCAATTATCACGCATGCGCCAACGTAAGTCATTACAAATAGTGTAAAAAAGTTTGGTAGTGAAAACCCGCATTGGCAGGCAGTAATAACTGCGTCACTTGGGCAGCTTCCAGTTAAGCAATTAGAATTATAGTATTTTGGAATTAGTGCGATGAGAAAGACTCCAAGTAGTGCTAATTTTGGTTTAGTCATCCAAAGTATTTCATTTATTGCCATGAATATAATTTAAGTGAATTAGATTATAACTGTTGCTTTCGCTCCGGTAAATCCCTTCGCTTGGTTTTAACGTAAATTTTCCAGTTCTTATTGCGCACATAATTAGATTTTTGTGCTTTTGGATATATTATAC
>JBAXCL010000237.1:0-1182 GCA_037141515.1 archaeon | reverse complement strand
GTATTAGTCGGTATTCAGTCTTTAGGTACTGCATACAATCCCAGCGCAAACGAAATCAAAGTTGCTGCTGTACAAGCCCTGAAAACAAATATTGATGATTCGCTTACTTCGGTTCGTAATACTGGCGCACCTTACAAGAACGCTACAAATGCACGTTCTGAAGTTTTCAAAAAACAAAGTAAATATACCACAAGAATTTTGAAAGCCCTTAAAGGCTGTGGTGCTACAAAAAAGGAAATCGCTGATGGCGTAAGTTTGGAAAAAAAATTACAGGGTAAAAGAATCACTCCAAAGCACGCATTAGATGCTTTTATTGATAGCACACATAAAACAATCACAAGCACACAGCCAACAGATTCTTCAACATCTGCCGACACGATACAGGAAATTGTAAATCACTCTGCATCACAAATGAGTTATGATAATCGTACAGAAAATTTTAAGAAATTAATTGCATTTCTTACAGGGATTACAAAATACAATCCTAACGAAGCAGATTTAAAAATTACAGCATTAAACACCTATGCTACAAATCTTGTAACCTTGAATGATACGGCAAATTCAACATTTGTTCCTTATGCAAATGCTAGAATTCAACGTGATAAATATTTATATGCCGATGGTACAGGTGCTCATGATATAGTTCAGCAAGTGAAAAATTATGTTGCAAGTGTATTTGGTGCAACATCACCGGAATACAAATTAATTTCAAAAATCACAATCAAAAAATCAGGAAAGTAATAAACTGGTGCAAAAAGTAAATTAGAACACTCAAAAAGTGAATAACTCATAGTAAAGTAGGAATTACCAGTTGCAAAAAGGATAACACCTATTGCAATAAGGTAATTCCTTCCTGCAAAAAGTGAAAAACTACCTGCAATTTGTGAAAAAGCTATAGCAAAACGTAAATAGCTGAGTGCAAAAAGGGAATAACCAGTAGCAAAAAAGAAATAAGCTTACGCAAAAAGTGAAATCGACCGCGCAACTCGTAAACAACCATGCGCAACATGTTATAATACACTTATAACTAAAAGTAAATCAATTATATAATCGAAAAATCAATCACGCGGGCTTACCTTGCCATCAGCACAATTTAAAGCACATTTTGTTTTTTGAATTAATTCATAGGTCTAAGGTTAAAAAACAAAAAGAGCTTTAAATTTTAGCCATGCACACAGCCAA
>JBAXCL010000236.1:0-1189 GCA_037141515.1 archaeon | reverse complement strand
CTTTGAATACTTCTCTAATCAATGAAAGTAGCAAAAATAATGAAATCAAACCTAACATCAAATTTGCATATACATAGACTCGGACATCATTGGCGATTGCAAAAAAGGGGATAAGGAAAATTCCATACAACGGCTTGACTCCCAAAGGCTTACTAACTCCATACGCCTCCATTTTGAATCCTTGTCCGTGTACAAAATTCCACGCCGGCACCGAATAATAAAAAGTATCAGGACCTGGCTCCAAGTTGGATACCAAACTAGTAGTTTTAAACGGAAACTTCCAAGCCAAAACAACAAAAATCACCGATAAAATCGTAAAAATAATCAGCAATTTTTTGTCCATAGTCTAATTTACCACAAATGGTCTATTATTCAGTTAGTGAAAAAACTATTATTAGCCTCGATTGTCATAATATTTGTCTTCAGTTTCTTGCGACTATACCAACTTGACGCATCATTATTTTTCTTCAACGATATTGGTCGTGATTTTAATGTCCTTTTCGACTGGCAAAAAAGTGGCAAACCACCACTTCTCGGGCCACAAACTAGTGCCTTACCAATCAACCAAAGTGCCATATATTTTTATTTGTTATATCCACTTTATATCCTAACCAATGGCTACTTTTTGTCATCTACTATTACCGCCTTAATTATATATATTGCAATATTTGTCTTAAGTCTCAAATACGCCAGACAGTACGTTTTGCCAATTTATTACTTAGTAGCAATTCATCCACAAGTTATTATGCAAACTCGTTCAGTCTGGAACCCCACCTTTACTTTACCTTTTGTTTTGGTATCAATTTTTTGCTTCTATCTATTGAACCAAAAGTTTTCGAACAAATTACTTTTGATATTTAGTGGCTCAATTGCCCTGGCCATTTCTTTTTCTTATTCTATCGCGCCTCTTCTGATTGCCTTCCTAATTTATTGGCTATTTTTCAACCGTCAACACTTTGTCAAATATTTTGTGTCAATAACTGGCTCATTGATTTTGTTCAATCTGCCAACATTATTTTTTGAAATTCGTCATCAATTTTTGCTGACAACATCACTGTTTACCAAAAATCCTCCAACTCAAGAAAGACTGCTACCCCTCGAAAAATTAAATGCTTTGTCTACTTATGTTTTTGCCACCAACAATCATTTACTCGACATAACTTTGTTTGCAACTTTCATTATTCTTAGT
>JBAXCL010000235.1:0-1198 GCA_037141515.1 archaeon | reverse complement strand
ATTTAATATTACTTCATTATTGTAATCAACTCTTTTTTGGATAACTTCATTTAAATTTTTAACATAATCTGTTTTCTCTTCACTGGACAACTGTGAACTATTTTTAATACCACTTCGCATAGGGTTATTAAAATAATCCTCCTTAAATTCTTTTGCACTAATAGGTTTAGTTACAATAATTTCTGGATTTTCTTTCTCGGCAAGAGAGATTAACAATTTATCTGCTAAGCCTCCATCAAAAACAAATTGCTTAATTCTGTCGCGTGAGGCTTGTTCATAAACAAAACGTTTAGTCCACATTTTTGCGTGAGCAGCTTCGTGACGTAGTGTTTCTGCTACCAGTTCATTAACTACTTCTTGGTTAGGATGTACTAAACCTAATTGGCTCGCTGCCCAACTAGCCGGGTCGGCAACAACTAAAACGCCTGCACTTGCTTTTCTTTTGTCTACGAGCTGAGCTTCTTTGCCAAACTCTGCATCGGCATAGGTTATGAATGCCCCAGTAGGAAGGGCTGTTATATCTGTATTCTTAATGGTTTTTTCGTGCACTCCAGCTAGTTGAGATAGGATTACTGTAGCTTTAATTGTTCTCGCGGGTGAAACTATAGTTTCGCCTTCAACAACCTCTTTTATATTGACATCAGAAGTCATCAAAACCGGATTACCGGTTTCGCTATCTATTCTAAAGGTAATTGCCTTTTGTGTTACTAAATCTTTGAAGTAAGCAAGCTGATCTTCTTTTGAAGGGCCTAAAAGTAATAAATGATGCCTGGACTGGTTTTCAACAATTTGTTCTACATACCTGTTAGCAATGACTGTCTCAATTTCTGAAGAGAGTCTTTCTTTTTTATCTTTATCTGCTGTATCGTTAAGGGTCTTTAGGTAAGCAAGTTTGGTTTTTTCATTTTCCCCGGCAGTCCCTTCAATTTTAAGTGAATTTAAACCTTCTATAAACCATTTATTTAAATCTGTTTGTTGGGTATTTCTTTGGGCTAATATTTGCAGAACTGTCTCTTTTGCTAAGTCTTTTTCAAATTTGAAATTACCCACATCTTCACCTTCTTCAGGGCTTATTGTATCAAAAACCTGAGTAACTTCTTCTTCTTTAAAATTTAAATTTTCGTTTAGTATTCTTTGTGTTAAAGATTTTGAAAGACTTCTTACTTTGGTGATTGAGTTCTGTTTTTCATAATGTTCT
>JBAXCL010000234.1:0-1215 GCA_037141515.1 archaeon | reverse complement strand
TAAAAGTTCAAAACACCACAATGGAAAAGCTTCACCAAGAATGGGAAACCGAAGCTAAAAAGAAATTCGCCGAAGAATTATTGCTTTTAGAAATAATCAAAGCGCAAAAATTCTTAGTAACCGATGCCGACATCACAGCCGAACTAGACAAGGTTGCCGATGAAAAATTAAAAAAGGATTTAGCTACCAACGAAGGTAAAAGATACTTGGTAACTGTTCTTCTACAACAGAAAGCAATCGAATGGTTGCGCGATCAGGTACAAAAATGATAAATTTAAGGCAGGTGCTCCAAAGTTTTGGACACCTGCCTATTTTTTTTGCCCAATTTTTCAAAAAATAATTAATACCATATCTTGGTTATCACTGAGTTACAGCTAAAAAATTTTAGGAATCTAAATCTCAACTTTAAACCTGCGACAGGTTTTAATTTAATTGTGGGCGAAAACGGCGCCGGAAAAAGCAATTTGCTTGATGCGCTTTACCACCTGGCCCTAGTAAAAACTTTTAAACCCTATTCGTTAAAGAACAATATTAATTTTAACCATCCCTCAGAGTTTGCCTTAATTAAAGCGAGCATCGCTAACGAAGACCAGCTTAAAGAAATGAAAATTGTTTTTGCTCTAGATAACAAAAACACCACAGACGAAGACGGCAACCCCATTGAACCCAGTGAGCAAAAGCGACTGGAACTTAACGCTAAAAGCACCACGCGCTCGAAGTTCATACATAATTTGTATGTGATTTTGTTCGCGCCGCACAATATTAATTTATTAATTGGTACACCAGATTTGCGGCGCGCCGAGCTCGACGACTTCGCCTCAATCTGCGATTACAAGTACGCAGCCTACATCAACGATTACAAAGAGGTCGTCCGTAACCGCAACCGCCTTTTGAAAGCCATTTTCGAGGGCAAGGCTCAAGAAAGCCAACTCGCCTTTTGGGACGGAAAACTTATTCAATTGGGTACCTTCCTAACGCTTGAACGCAGGCGCATTTTAGATAAACTAATCCCTAAAATCGCTGCCTTAGCGCAAGAACATTTTGAAGGTGAACTACAAAATATTGGCATTAACTATTACTCTAGAATTTTAAAGGAAGCCGGCAGCAACGACGAACAAACTGTAAAAGCATGCTACAAAGAACTTTTATTAACCAATCGCAAAAAAGAAATTTATTCGAGGCAATCTCAATACGGCCCCCACAAAGATGATTTCG
>JBAXCL010000233.1:0-1219 GCA_037141515.1 archaeon | reverse complement strand
TTTGGTTATCTGGTATGTATACCTTTAAATTACCTATTGGCTCTAAAATAACTGGATTAGCTTGAGCTAAACCTGTTTTATAAGCATTAGAAGCTGCTAATTTAAAAGCCATTTCAGAGCTGTCAACTGCGTGATATGAACCATCTGTCAATGTAGCTTTTAAGTTAACAACAGGGTAGCCGGCTAAAACTCCATGTAAAACACTATCTCTTAAGCCTTTTTCAACTGCAGGATAAAAGTTTCTTGGAACCGAGCCGCCAAATACTTTTTCTTCAAATATTAATTCTTGTTCAGTTGAAGGTTCGAATTCTATCCAAACATGACCGAATTGACCATGTCCACCTGACTGTTTTTTATGTTTTCCTTCAACCTTTACCTTTTTCTTAATAGCTTCACGATAAGCAACGATTGGAGAAACAAGCTCAACGCTTGTACCAAATTTATTTTTGAGTTTTGATGCTAAAACATCAAGGTGCATTTCACCCATTCCGCTTAAAATATGCTGTTTTGTTTCAGTGTTATTAATAAAAGTAAAGGTTAAATCCTCATCAGCAAGGCGATGCATACCAACAGATATTTTTTCCTCGTCGCCTTTTGCCTTTGGTAAAATAGCCAAAGAAAGTGTTGGCTTTGGAAAATGAAAGTTTTTAATCGTAATTGGTCTTGAACTATCACAAAGAGTGTCGCCAGTGCTTGTTTCACCAAGTTTTGTTACAATTGCAATATCTCCAGCGCCAACCTTTTGGGTTTCAACTTGTTTTTTGCCTCTTAGGAAAAATATATGTGAAATTTTTTCTGTATGTGCGGTTCGTGTATTAAGTAAAACACTATCTGCTTTTAAAGTGCCAGAAACGACCTTTAAATATGACATTTTGCCAACAAAAGCGTCTGCAACTGTTTTAAAAACAAATGCCGCAGTTGGAGCATCTTCTTTTGTAATCACTTCAATTTCTTCACCATTTTTATCGAACGCTTCTGTGTGAGAAAAACTGTCTGGTGAAGGGAAAAATTCCGCTATTGTATCAAGTGTTGAGCCTATTCCATACATATTGACGCTTGAGCCACAAAGTACAGGAATAATTTCACCACTTAAAATTCCGAGTGCGATACCTTTTTTAGTATCTTCATTTGTAAATGCTTCACCAGCAAAATATTTTTCCATTAAGTCATCCGCTTCTTCGGCAATTGCTTCATCTAAAACAGCTCTATATTCATTTGC
>JBAXCL010000232.1:0-1225 GCA_037141515.1 archaeon | reverse complement strand
GTACTTTGCCATTTGAGTTGTAAGACCAATCTGATTCATAAAAGTGGCTCCAGTCTCATATCCAATTGTTTCTTCGTTCTTTCGCAAATAGGCATTCTGGACAATATACGCTGGATTTAACTTTGTTTTCCCAAACGGCGTTTCTTTAATCTTAAAATATATTCCCTTTTGAAATCTTTCCAGATCAACATTTTGTGCTATTCTATTAATATTGACATTAACAAGTCCCTTTGCTTGACCAATGTCTATGTGAAATTGTTTCGCAAGATCATTTGCCAAGTCCTCAGTGTAAATAGGAACACCATAAGGCAGGCTAATTATGTTATTAGCAATATATTGTCCGTAGCCAACATGGTCCATGAAAACACCTCCTTAAATCATTTGTTATTATCTTATCATTTTTTAATACAAAATATACGTTTATAATAACACTCTATGTTTTAATAATCAATATTAATAATACCCAAACGTTGATTTTTTAGACAAAGATTTCGAGTTCTTGTCCTTCTGGTGTTTTCTAATACACATACTGTGCAGGCTCTTTTTTGTTGGTAACTTCTAATAACTTTCAATAAGTTTTTTTCTTAATCAGACCCAAATCAGACCCAAATTCACTTTTTCACTTATTCCCACTTGAAAATAAAAAACCCTACAAGCGTTGAGGCTGTAGGGAATTCTTTTGGTTGCGGAGGCCAGATTTGAACTGACGACCTTCGGGTTATGAGTTTGCAAAGCTACCTCTGACGAAGTGAAACGAATTGCGATATCTTCGGGTAAACTCGGGTATTTTGACAGGTTGCTAACGGTAAACTGTGGCAAACTCTGGCAAGTTCAGGTTAAAACAAACAACATTTAAACATCAACACTCTTATAAATGCGATTCTTATTTGCTCCTATAGAGGTAATAAGGCTTCTATCAACCATGTCTTTCAAAATTACTCTTGTCCTTTCTTTACTTAATCCAAGAACTATAGATACTTCCTCCGCCGTAGCAGTTTTCGACGTTTTCATGTAATTTATAATCTGTTGTTCGTGCTTAATTTTTATCGTTTGTTTTTTATCGTTTGTTTTTATCGTTTGTTTTTTATCGTTTGTTTTTTTGCTTTTCAAAAAAGAAAGCGATAAAGTGATCCTCTCGGGATTAAAACTCTCAGAAATTTCAGGTTGAGGAAAACCTTCTTGCGCCCAAATTGTTTGGATTTTGTTTAGCCCGCTTCCCGCGCGA
>JBAXCL010000231.1:0-1229 GCA_037141515.1 archaeon | reverse complement strand
AATTGGCCTTATGTTTATGGGGATCATGGTGCCTTACTTTGACGTAATAAAAAATATGAAAGGATAGGTGTAAAAATGTTTGAATTAAAACGTAGGAAGACAGACATAGTATCAGCAGACGCACCAACTGGAAAAGAATACACAACAACATTTTCCAGAGACTATGTAATAGGAAAAATTGAAATCGACAAAATCAGCAAAGCAGGAATAGTGAAATACATTGCAACAGAAGCAAAACAGCTATTAGGCACAGAAGATTTTTATTACGGCTACATCTATGAAAAAAAAGTACTCAAATACATAATGCACAAGAATGATAAACATGTAGTTGGCAGCGCATCAGTATTATCGACCGTACTCTTGAATCCCGGCAAATATTATATAATCGATGCAAGCAACATCTACATATTTGAAAACATCGGCAATGAAATCAGAGACAAAATTGACTTCATTGAAAACGATTACGACGATAACGGCACTGACAATCTTGGCATTAACCTCTTGGAAACGAAAGTAGCCAACGTACCAGAAACATTATTATTGAAATGGAGCCTTGAAAAAAGAAACATCAGCCTGATTACAATATTGGCAATCGTATTTATCACATCGGCACTAATATACGTAAACGAGTCCAAAAATTACAAACAACTGACTGAAAAAGCAAACGACGTTAAACAGCAATATTTAACAGCACAAAACCTCAAAAAAGTTACCCCAAACGTTGACATAGCAACATTCATAAAAAACGTAGTAAAATCAGTAGACGGAAAAGGAATACTTACAAAAATACTCGCAGAGAGCAACAAAATCCAAATAACCATCCAGTTTAAAAACGAATACGACGCACAAAATTATATCAAAACAAACGGAGGCAATTATGAAAACGGTAAGGTTGTACTTGGTACCATGTTTGTTGCTGGTAAGTAGTTTGTTTTGCTTATTCAACACAGTTAAAATAAAAAAAGACATAGAAATGTCAAAGGCATCAATAAAAATTGATGAAGCAAAAACCACAGCAAAAGGAATCACCACGTACGACATAATTACCGCTAAACGTACAATCGAATCGTATGCAATAAGCAACAACTTACCATTAGAAATCGAACAATCAGGAAAAACGTTAAAAATATCGCCATCAAAAACATTCAACACCGACATGAGCATAACAAATAAAACCATCATAAACAAGTACGACAAAGTAATTGAATTTTTGCTCTCAGTATCAGCCT
>JBAXCL010000230.1:0-1235 GCA_037141515.1 archaeon | reverse complement strand
CAATGTTTATGAATGGAATTTGCAAGCATTAAACGAGATTGACATAAGCAACGTAACCCACGAGGGCAAGCAGTTATTTGAGGATATTTACAATCAAGCAAAAAACATTTTTTAATTATGAGAAGCAAGTCAATAGATGTATTATTCTTGGTTGCTGCATTAGTAGTGATTGGAGTTGTAACACTAAGTTCAAAGAAAAAAACCAAATCCAAATAAATAAATTAACCAAAACAAAAAAAATGAAAAAGCAAATAGCACTATTTTTAGCGTTTCTTTTCCTTTCGGTAGGAATAAATGCACAGACAATTCCTACAATGCCAAAGCGAGCAGAAATTAAAAAGGCGACCGAATTAGTAGTCGTAAATGATTCTTTGAAAGAAGCAAACGACACTTTGTTGAAAGCAAAAAACGAAGCGTTAGATTCTCTACAAAAAGTTAAAACAGAACTCATTAAAGTAGCAAAACCAACAACTAAAACGCCTATCGAATGGATAAACTATATTCTATACGTGTTAGCAGTTTGCCTACTATGGTTCTTATCTACAATAACGAAATTACAAGATTCTAAATACGAAATTATACAAAGATTAGTCGCAGAAACATCATCAAGAATGAAGCAAGTACAGATTTATTCAATTTCTTTGGCTTCGGGCTTGTTTTTGCTCTCTCAATTTTATACCTTTACCAACGAAACCTATGTCGAGATAATCAACAATCTAGTTGTAATCTGTTCAGCGATTTCAGTTTTTGTGTTCTTTACATCTAAAAAAGCCGAGCATAACGCATAATTAAATTACTAACTAACGAATACGCATATACAATGTCAGAAACAGATTTAAAACAATACATAAAAATCTTGAAAAGGTGGTTTTACGCAATAACTTCAAGTGCGATACTAATGATAGGAGCTTCATTTTTTGTATCATGGAAGTCAGCTATTGTCAATTCCGAAAAGATTACCACCATAGAAAAGCTACAAGCCGAACAACAAGAAGATATAGACGGAAAAGCTTCGGTAAATATGGTTCTTGGCATTAAAGCAGACCTCAAAGAGCAAGTTACTCTTGGATTTAAAGAGCAAGATGAAAAACTAGATGTGATAATTAAACTTTATAGCAGAAAATAATTCTTTTTGCTGGTGTTTATACCAAAAATGGCAACCATTAAAAAACACCACCTTGTTCCAACTAAGCCTGTCTAATATTGGTTTTTGTTTGTCAAAATAAACTAAATGG
>JBAXCL010000229.1:0-1241 GCA_037141515.1 archaeon | reverse complement strand
TTACAGTTAAGGTGAAATGACTTGTGTAATTTTGAATATTCGTGTAAAATTGGGCAAGTGTCGCGTAAGCGCATTGTTTTAATAAAAATTAAGTATTAACACAAATATTTATGGAAGAAGAAAATAAAGTGGAGGAGTCAAAAATTGAAGAAGTTAAAGTTGAAGAAAAAACTGAATGCAAAAATGGACTTGGTTGTCTTAAGAGTGGATTTAAATGTTGTAAGGGTCGAGCTTGTAAATGTGGAAAAGGAAAGTGGTTAGCGCTTGCAATAATAGTTTTAGTTTTGGCCGCTACAGGATCGTATTATTATAAATTAAAAAAGGCAGATATAGGAGTTGAAGGAGCTAAAGCCAAGGTAGAACAGTTTATTAAGGAAAATACTCAAAATGCAGGAGCTGGAATTAGCGTTAAAGACGTAGTAAAAGAGTCTGGTATGTATAAGGTAACAGTGGATGCTAATAAACAGGAAATTATTTCGTATGTTACAGCAGATGGAAGCAAATTTTTTCCACAAGTTGTTGATTTAAATAAAAAAGCTGATGCTTCAGCCAGCAACGCACCAGCCACTCCGCAAAAAACGGAAGCTGAGGTGAAGGCAGAAATCCCAACTGTCGATTTGTTCGTGATGAGTTATTGTCCATATGGACTTCAAATGGAAAGAGGTGTTTTGCCAGCAGTTGAGGCACTTGGCAAAAAAATCAAATTTAATTTAAAATTTGTTGACTACACTCTTCATGGGCCAAAAGAAGTTACTGAAAATGTTAATCAATATTGTATTCAAAAAACACAACCAACTAAACTCAATGCTTATTTGAAATGTTTTTGGAAATCCAGTACCGGAACAAGTGAAACATGTGTTAAGACGGTTGGAATTAATGCAGCTCAACTTGCAACCTGTGTGACGGCAACAAACAAAGAATTCAATCCAACAGAAAAAGCTATGGGACTAAATAAGGATGAAACTGTGAAATTTGGAGTGCAAGGTTCTCCAACACTTGTGATTAATGGAACGACAGTTTCTTCTGGTCGCGACAGTGCAAGTGTGCTCAAAGCTATTTGTTCAGGTTTTACAACTCAGCCAAAGGAATGTCAGGTAGCTTTATCTGCTACAGCTCCAGGTGCAGGATTTGATGACCAAGTAAGCGCTTCAGCTAGTGGTTCAGCTCCAGCTGCAGCTTGTGCAACTCCGCCAGCAAACTAAAAAGAGATATTATATTTTTTAAAAAAGAAGGGCTTTTGG
>JBAXCL010000228.1:0-1241 GCA_037141515.1 archaeon | reverse complement strand
ATTTTGTTCATACTCGTTTACAACCCCGGCATACTCAAATTTCAATTTTTAGTTCATTTTTTCACAAATTATCAACTTTTCGTCCATTATTCATTGTTCTGTCAATTTATTCACTCTATTATGTTTTTGACAAAGTCGTCGATTCGTATACCATTTTTTCTTCATCTTCCCGTCTCAACGCTATCTATAATCTCTACCAAAACTATGACTTTCTATCAAAAGGAGACAACTATTTAATTTTTATCAAAATACTTTCCGATTTAATTTCGACAATATTAATAATTCTCGGTTGGTTTTTTTACCTTACTCGTCGTAAAGTTTCCGGTCTAAAACTTTTTCGTTTTTCATTGTTGGTTAACATTTTTATCGGCGACGTTGTCAAATTCTACTTTGAACAATTCTCAGCCGTCTTTTCTCTATTGGCTTCAATTCTTGTCCTAATCTATATCACCTCCCGCACCAAGCTTGCAAAATAGCCTTACTTTTGGTAAAATACAACCCTAGGAGATGTCGAGAATTGACAGAGCCTGTACTTTAAAAAACTGCAAGCCGACTTTGATCTATGAGTCGTAAAACAAGGTCAAAACAAACATGCTAAGTCTAATCTTAGTGCTTTCGTAAGTGAAGCTCTTGCTTCAGTTATGGACAAATTCGAAGGCTATGCCTCCGCTTTTGACAGTTCTAGTAAACCAGCTTTTGCTGTTTGCTAAACTAGCCATTGTTTAATCCTCATTTTTGGTGGGCGATTAATCAGTGTAAAAGAATCCAAAATGCATTTTTTAGAATCTCGATTTTCTAAAAACTTAAGAGTGGGGTAATGCCCACAACAATCGACATTTCAACACTTTTCGTTTATCTTAGTTGTTGAAAGTGTAGGATAAGGTAAATTAAGCTTGTAGACGTTTTTTAATTTCGACTTTGGACCTCGTTTCATCAACGAGCATCTCCGCCTACGTTCGCCGAAGCTCACTCCGGCGGACAAGTCCGCCAATTTGCGAAGGCGAATAAGTTTTATTCCATATTCTCCCTTGCCTTTAGTTTTTCTCGTTTCTCATATTTTTTCATTTTTCTTCCTACTCCGATTTCCATCTTTATCCATCGACCTTTGGTAAAAATTGCAATAGGCACTAGCATATATTTTTGATGTCTTAAACTTTGCAATTTTGCAATTTCTTTTCTAGTCAACAACAATTTTCTCTCACTAGTTTTATCAGTCTCTTTATTTTGGGCAAACTTATATG
>JBAXCL010000227.1:0-1244 GCA_037141515.1 archaeon | reverse complement strand
TTAGTATTTTTGCTTTGTCTTCGGGAGTAGCATTATCTATCATTTCATCAAGTGTCGAAGTGTCATAGATTTTTTCGCTGCCAGGCAGCTTCCAACCATTAGGCGCAAGTGCCCATTCCTTCAGATGTGTTTTTAATTTCTTAATAGATTGGGTAGTGATGAAGGCACGACCATTTTTATCATTAAATTTTCGATTATCTTCAGAAGCAAGTCCTGCATCTGTGCAGACAATGAATTTAGACAACTCAAAATCGGAAATAATTTTCTTTTCTAGTGGTTTTAAAGTCAGTTGCTCATTAGTATTGCCTTTGCTAATACTAAAAGCTAAAGGTATACCATCGCCGTCCATGAATAATCCCATTTGGACTATTGGATTTGGCCTGTGTTCTTTCGAGTAGCCGTATTGTTTGATGCCTTCTTCTTGTTCAATTTCGAAAAAATAATTGGTGCAATCGTAGAAAAGAACACCGGTATTCCTTTTAGAAACCTTCAAACTATTCTCATATAACGATGACTGAATAAAATCGGTTTCCTTAGCGAGAACTTCCAATGCTCTGTATATTTGATGCAAATCAAAATTAGGTTGCTCAATAAACTTCTTTGAAAGTTCGCTCGTTGCAAGTTTTGATGCTGGGAAAATGACTCTTCCGTAAACAAGTCTGGAAAGAATTGAGTTCAAATCGAAATCAAACTTATATTTTTGAGATATTTCCTTGCAGATTTTATGAAGCCCAAGTTCGTGGTATATTTTTTGTAGGAACAGATACCCGCCGTTGAAAGAGCGCTGCTCGTCTTTTGTAATGATTTTTGACTGTTCAAAGGGAACAAGAATTGTTCGTGTTTGTTCCTTTTCTTTTTCATTCAACTGAAATACGTACTCTTTAGCCCATTCATATGGATCTGCACTGTTAAGCTTTTCTCGGAGTTCGATTTCAGTTCCAAGCTTCTCGACAATTTGCGTTTTTTCTTTTTTGCCAACATAAACCGTTTTAATGACATAAAAAGAAGCTGAATTTTTCGATTTAGATATTTGTAATCTCATAAAATACCTCCTGTAATGGCTTTGTTTACACATTAATTATAACATATAACGCAAAACTACGCAATGCTAAAACGAAAAGTTTGACAAAAAAAGAAGCCTTTTTCAAGGCTTCTGAGGATTTTAATTCTATTCAACTGTCAAAGACCCGTGAGCAAGTCGCCTTGCAAATGGCAAACGGTGCCTTTGCAAAGTCAAATGCAGA
>JBAXCL010000226.1:0-1245 GCA_037141515.1 archaeon | reverse complement strand
GGCCCCCGGGATTGATTACTGCGCAATCCCGGGAAGCAGCTATGTTCAACTTTTGCACTACTGTGACTTCAGCTTTGGATCGCTACTCTTAGTATTGAACAGTTCAATTGATAACAGGCAGTTTGTATTTTGAGCTATCCTGTTCAAGATTTTAAATACTGCTGAATGACAGTAACAAATAATTGTTTGGGTATTCAGTAAAAAAGCAAAGGGCCAACCAATAGTAAACATTTAGGTTAAAAATTGAATACGACTCGAAGAAGTAACATTTTATTTATTGCAGAAACTTAAGCAGGGTGTTCACGTGGCGCTAGCCGGATAAACGGGCGGAGCCATTCGTTTATCCTTGATTTTTTTGCTTCTTTTTTTATCAAGAAAAAAAGAAGAGTAAGACAGCTTAGTTTTACAATTAGAAATAAATTCTTTTATTGTTGCACTCTGCCGGTTGTATTGTTCTTTTTGCTTGCCCAAAAAGAACCAAAAAAGGCCCCCGGGATTGATTACTGCGCAATCCCGGGAAGCAGCTATATTCAACTTTTGCACTACTGTGACTTCAGCTTTGGATCGCTACTCTTAGTATTGAACAGTTCAATTGATAACAGGCAGTTTGTATTTTGAGCTATCCTGTTCAAGATTTTAAATACTGCTGAATGACAGTAACAAATAATTGTTTGGGTATTCAGTAAAAAAGCAAAGGGCCAACCAATAGTAAACATTTAGGTTAAAAATTGAATACGACTCGAAGAAGTAACATTTTATTTATTGCAGAAACTTAAGCAGGGTGTTCACGTGGCGCTAGCCGGATAAACGGGCGGAGCCATTCGTTTATCCTTGATCCTGCCTACCGGCAGGCAGGTTTTTGTTTCTTTTTTATCAAGAAAAAAGAAAGAATAAAACAGCTTGCTTTTGAAATAAGAAGTAGATTTTTTATTGTTGCACTCTTCCAGAGGTATTTTCTTTTTTGCTTCTCCAAAAAGAAACCCCGAGTTCCGCTGCGCTCGTCGGGGCAGGCAAAAAAAAGCCCGGTAAACGATTACATCCCGTTTTCCGGAAGTAGCTACGCCTCGGTTCGTGTTCTCACGAACCGAAATATTGAATATCTGTTTTTTGGTTCTACTTAGTTGTGACTTAATTTGTGTTTTCCTATTTTAAGATAAGACACAATTTTAATATGAATCTGGTTCGTGAGTACACGAACCTTTAGGTTTGCTTTTAGAGTTTCTATAAAATAAAACTACTATTATT
>JBAXCL010000225.1:0-1253 GCA_037141515.1 archaeon | reverse complement strand
TTTAAGTCTTTAGTTCGTTCAGTTTTTACTCATGGTGCCATTGAAACAACCAGCGCTAAGGCTCGATCAGTTATTTCAATTATTGAAAAACTATCAAACCACATTATTACCAAAGATGTAATTTTGGCCCAAAGAGAATTAAGTACTTACATTCAAGACAAGCTATTAGTTAGTCAAATATATCATTCTTTCAAAGCAGTTTTCGAAGGCCAAACCAGCAATTTTACCAAAATGATAAAGGTCAAAATCCGACAAGGTGATGATGCCCTCATAGTCAAGCTTACTTTCGTTAAACCTTACAAAGTAGCAGTAAAAGAAAAAGCAGAGGTTGTCAAAGAAGTCAAAAAAGTCAAAGCAGTTAAAAAGTTGAGCGTAGCGAAATCCGCCCGTGGCGGAAAAGTTGCAAAAAAATAATATGAAAGCCAAAACAACAGTCACCAAAGGTAATTCATTTGAACGTTCTTGGCATTTAGTCGATTTACAGGATCAAACCTTAGGAAGAATTTGTGTCAAATTAGCCAATCTATTAATGGGCAAAAACAAAGTCGATTTTTCACACAATCGTGATGCAGGAGATTATGTTGTTGCCATCAATTCCAATGGAATTCACGTTACTGGAAGTAAGCTTACAGACAAAATATACTATCATCACACTGGTTATGCAGGTAACTTAAAAGAACTTTCTTTGGGTCAATTAATGAAATCAGACTCACGTAAAGTTATTTACCACGGAGTTATGGGAATGCTTCCCAAAAACAAACTACGTGATCGTCGTATGAGCCGTCTAAAAATATTTGTTGATGGAAACCATTCTTACAATGACAAAATTAAATAACAAAAATACATATACTTACGCTGTTGGTCGTCGCAAATCATGCGTCGCTACAGTCAAGCTATTTTCTGGTAAAGAAGATTCTACTGTCAACGGTATTGTTTTTGACAAATATTTTCCAGGTCAAAATAGTGCTATTGCCATTCAAAAACCATTTATCGTTACAGAAACTAAGGGAAAGTTTTATTACCAAGCCAAAATCGTTGGCGGTGGCAAAATTGGTCAATTAGACGCCTTAATTTTAGCTATCTCAAGAGCACTCAAAAAACTTGACGAAGCAGTCTACAAATCTCCATTGCGAAATGCAGGTTTGTTAACCGTCGACTCACGTGTTCGTGAACGTCGTATGGTCGGTACCGGTGGTAAAGCAAGACGCCAAAAACAATCTCCAAAGCGTTAAACTATTTAATGACTTTTTTAC
>JBAXCL010000224.1:0-1271 GCA_037141515.1 archaeon | reverse complement strand
AGTACCGTAAGTGAAATACCCTAAATTGAAGTGACCAACCTGCATAAACAAAAGCGAAATAACCAATAGAATACCTAAAATAAAAACAGCGTAACTAAATAACAAAGACACAATACTCCTCGCATTTAACAAACGCGCAAGAGTATGAGAAATAAGATAAACAAAAATTATTCTAACAATCAAAAGAATAAAATACAAAGCAAAAAAAAGGTTCAAAACTACAAGAAATAAATTTATTACTGGGTTAAGTGAAAGCATATCATGGAAAAAATCCGAAAGCCCAATAAATATGCTAATTACAATTAAAAGAATAACAAGTTTTATTATTGGTCTATCGAAAAGAACCCCGAGCAGCCTAGAAATTAATTTTGAATTAACCAAATCTAAAACCTTCACACACTAAATTTCTTAAAATAAAACATTACAATACCAAGCTAAATACTTTCTTAGAATCAACAAGTAAAGCTGCACCATTTGCTTAGCATCAACAAGTGAACGCTGCACCACTAGCACTGCAAACAAGAGGATTATTCTGTGTAGAATTATCAACACTTATTAAATCTCCTGACAAAGTTCCAGGGGAAGGACCACTCACTACATACGAATTAAGGTCACGAGTTATTTCATACCACCCAGCAGTAAAATGCATAGCATAAATTCCATTATCCGAAAGATACTTTCCAACATGCCTCGAAAGCATGCAATAAGAAGCGTAACAATAAGTTATAATCGGTTTATCTTTAGGAAGCTTTTTGAACTCCGCCAAAAGAGTTGCCTCATCAAGCTCAACAGAAGGAATACTTACAGCAGAAACTAAATGCCCTGCATTATACTCCGCAGCACTTCGTAAATCAACTACCAGCCCATCCGAAATACCCCTCGAAAGATCACCCACATAATCCGAAGGACTCATGCTAGAAACAACTTCAGTAGCGTAAAATTCTTTTATTAAATCAGTAGAAGATTTTGGCACAAAATTAGTAATCGCAAAACCAATTACAACCCCAATAACAACAGCCACAACCAAATAAACAAAAAGCATATTTTTATTTTCTTCAAAATACATCCAAAATCCCTCTTCAAAACAACATTTTTAGAAACAAAACGCTTAAGAACAATAACTTTGGATTTTTCTTCAAGCACAAATTTAAGAAACTCAAAAATTAATTTACCCCAACTCCGCAATTTCGGAGCAAAGTAAAGAAAAATTGCAACAGGAAAAAGCACAACCCCCACAAGCAAAAACAAATAACGCAAAAACAAAATAATTA
>JBAXCL010000223.1:0-1299 GCA_037141515.1 archaeon | reverse complement strand
TGGATATTCAGATGGAGTGGAAGTAAAAAGTGGTTATGATCCAACCATTCCTGCTCCAGGAGACAAGCTTGCCAGCACCATAACACCAAAAACTCCAGCAGAACAACTTCAAGATACTGCAATAACTCCAGAAAAACCAAAGTTGACCGATGAGCTTATTCAAAAATTGCAAAATTTTACAAATTCAAAAAATGGACAAGCAATTACTCAGACTGATATGCAATCAACCATGGGGACATTTGTGGCTGAAAAAACAGGCAATTTGATGACTTGGGAAAATTTGCCTGAGATTGACAGGACCCAAATAAAAATCTTGAAACAACCCTATGCTTCACTTAAAGAAGCAGACAAAAAAGTAAGACTCCTGAAAGACAGCGCTAACTACCTTTCAACTATGAGCTATTTATTAATTAGTAATTCACCAAATTCGATCTTGACTGATGCTGATACCAAAGCTTTTATTGAAAACTTTTTAAATAAATTGGCTGGTTTGACTTCACCCAGTCCAGACTTAGTTTATTTTGCTGACCTTGGAAATAGAACTGAATTGTTTTTAAATCAAGTCAATGAAATCACAGTGCCAGAAACAATGCTTGAACTGCACGTTAAATTTTTGCGTCTGCTTAGGGGAGCTTTAACTATGCAAGAAGTGTCTTCTCCAGTTCAAGATCCAATAGCATCCATGATTGTAATGACCAAGGTACAAAATTTGACAGATTTGCTGGTTGGTTTTTTTGGGAATGATTTTCAAAATTATTTCAACCAACTTGGAAACACTCAAAAATAAAATAAATTGAGGAAATAAAAAAATGTTTAGAAAAAAAATTGCAATTATTCTTTGTTTTAGTTTGCTTTTTAATTTGTTTTTTGTTGTGCAAAAAGCGAAAGCAACGTGGCCTGTTATGGATTATTTAAATGCATCTTTGCTGACTGCCGACGTTGTAGAAAACACAGGAAGTTTAGTAGAAGAAACTATTGTTGTGGCAGAAGACACTATTATAGCTGGAGTTAATGTAACTCAACTTGGAAGGGATATAGCTAAAGCAATTGGAGATGCTGCAGTGAAACTCTCTGTCACGGGTATAAAAATAGCAGCCTTGCTTGCTGTTCAAACGATTACTAGAGCAATAATAGGCAGTGGGGGAAGTGGTGCAATTGCAGATTGGAACAAATATCTTTATACTTCGCCTCAACAACGAGCCATGGACCAAATGAATCTGTTTTTCAACACTGTGAGTCAAGGACGCTTGTCATCCTTGAATTACGAAGGAGTCGGACCAAATTATGATGCTTATTTGG
>JBAXCL010000222.1:0-1325 GCA_037141515.1 archaeon | reverse complement strand
AAGAGTTATATCTTTTTTCTCTTTTAATAATAATTTCAAGCAAATAATAATAACAATTGCAAACACTGCATATACTAAAGCTAATACTATACTTGCTGTAAATAAACGCCAAAGCATTCCAAAATAAGATTTATTAATTTCTGTATTCATTAGTTTTCGTTTGGTGGGAAATTATCTTTTCTAATATCGCGTAGTTGTCCTTCTTTAAACTCACGTTTCAAAATACCGCGTATCAAAACATAATCGGTTTCGGATTCAGTAAAAACAATTACATCAAAACTATTGTCTAGAGTTTCTGTAAAACGTATGTGCCAATTACTAACCTTTTCATTTATTTCAAGAATTATTTTTGCTCTAAATGCTTCTTCCGTATCATATATCCCGTTGAGCATTCTGTCTGTGAATTTATGATTATCATTTAATTCAAGCAATTTGAATACCCTAATTCTTATATAACCTTCCATAATTTTTTCTTTTAAGATTTCTGTAAATATAATTTGTTTTTATTTTAATTGTTTCGCCCCTGTTGGTGTTCCCCCGTTCGGCGTAGCGTCCCGCTCATATCTTTGTCAAAATTATAAAAATTAACTTTGCAACGAATTAAAAAAGCTAAAAGCAGGTAGGCAAACTAGACGTCCCGCAAGACACGTTTTTAGTAACGATGTTGTAACGTAGGATTAGACTACCCGCTTTTTTCTTCCAAAGTCTGAACAGTACCTAAAGAAATTTTCATTGAAAATTATCTTGTATTCTGATGAGCAAAGACTGTTGAAGAAATTTTAGTTTTTATAATTCTAAACCTTTTAATAAAAATAAAAACATGAACAAATTAATCAAGTATGTCATCGGCATTGACATAGCAAAAGACAAATTCGATGTTTGCCTGATGAGTTTAGATGTGGAGTTGAACACCAAAGTAAAAGCCAGTCGCAAATTCAACAACAGCTTAGCCGGATTTAAAGAACTGCTTCAATGGATTTCAAAACATTGTAAAGAAAAAGTTCCAGTGCAAATCCTGATGGAAGCATCAGGAGTGTACCACGAAAAACTTGCCATTTGGTTAACAGAACATGAAAAGCAAGTCTTTGTAGTTCTGCCTAACAAAGCACGTGCTTACATGAAATCACTGGGACTAAAGTCAAAAAATGACAAAATAGATGCCCAAGGACTAGCACTGATGTGTGCCCAGCAAAAGTTTGACACCTGGCAACCCATCGCAAAATTTTACTACGAACTTCGCATCCTTACTCGACATTATCAAAGCTCCCAAGAAGAAAAAACTGTTTTCAATAATCAAGTGCACGCAATGCAACACAGTGGATATT
>JBAXCL010000221.1:0-1326 GCA_037141515.1 archaeon | reverse complement strand
GCTGTGTTGCATAATTAGTTTTGAGTTTGAGTTTTAACTCAAAATGACTACGTATGCTCTTTTTCCGCGGTATTTTAGTGGTACGTCTGCTTTGGCTGAGGTTCCGAATGGGGTTATTGTTCGGTCTAGGACGGCTACGACTTTTTTGTCTGTTAGTCTGAATTCTTTGTCTATTACTTCTACTTTGCGTGGCATAAGTTTCAACCTTAATATTTACGAATTCACAGTTTATATATTTAATATAGATATCTATAGATATCTATATATATTAGTTGGTTGTATTTGTTTTAAGGTGGTTTTGTTGAGTGGCAAGAGAAAGCGTTGGGGTAAGAAATTTGTTGATAAAAGGAATTGGAAAGAGGCTAATGGGCGTTTGGTTCGACATGGAACTATGCTGGTTAGCGTTAATTTTTTAGAGAAAGAAAAAGAAGTTTTAAAAGAAATGAATTACAGAAAGGTCGGCAGACCTTTCAAATATATCAACCCGTTGTTTGAGTACGCTGGATTGTTGCATTGTTATTTGCGTTTGCCTTTTAGGCAAACAGAAGGAATAATTATCGGATTTTCAGAGAAAGAACCTTTGTTGAAAAAACCTGATTTTTCAACAATCAATCGCAGATTCAATTCGTTGCCCACAAAAATACAACCAAGAAAAACCAAAGATGGATTCACAATTATCATTGATTCAACAGGCATCAGCACAACCAATCGAAGCGAATGGATGAGAAAAATTCATCGAAAAGGAAAAATCGATGAATGCAAAGGATTTCTGAAATTGCACGTTGCTATTGATGAAGAAACCAAAGAAATTTTAACAGCAGAAATAACAACAGAAAAAGTGGGAGATAATAAAAAGTTCAACGAACTCGTTGAAGGCTCAATTAATAACACAGGAAAAAAAGCATCAAAAATAAAAGCGGACGGATCATACCCAACATATGAAAATTATGAATTATTGCACGAGTTAGGAATAGAACCAATCATCAACATTCCAAACAACGCATTAACAGGATTACCTGAAAACAAATACACAAACCGAAGAAGAAACCTAGAATTACCTTTGCGAACCAAACATGCAAAAGAACAACTAAAAAACAAGAAAAAATGGCGCAAAGAAAAACAATACGGCAAACGATGGGGGATAGAAACACTATTCTCAACCGTCAAACGCCGATTCGGGCAATACGCCCAAGCAACCAACTACCCCAACATGCAACACGAGCAAAAATTCAAACTACAACTATACAACCAGTTGTTGTAAAAACAACAATTTTACATTTTGAGCCAACAAGCTCAAAACAAAACAAGAGTTATGCAACACAGCAT
>JBAXCL010000220.1:0-1332 GCA_037141515.1 archaeon | reverse complement strand
TCTCAGCCGAACACCTAAAAATAGACCATTTATAAAGTTTTGTCCCAAAGCCTAGTTACGCCATTAATTTAAATATTTGGCAGTTGTTTTAGTTTGTATGCGTATTAGTAGAAGGATTTCTCCAAAACAGCTGGAAGCAAATATGCGTAGAAGAAAATTGCCTTCACTTGATTTTCTTTCCGCTAAGGGTAATGATGCTGCATTTAGTGAATCATTGAAAAGATATGATCCGCTTATAAAAATGGGCGTAAATCGTTTTGGTTCAAAGTCTCATTCTTACGCTGATAATTTGCATCATGCGAGGCTGGCGCTTTGGAAAACTCTTTTGTGGAAGAGTACTTGCGAAAAAGTGGGGCATTACAAATTTTTGGGAAAGTTTCAGAAAGAAATGAAGCGCGCAGTAGCAAATGATTATGTTGGTGAAGTAAAAAGAGTAAGTATTCGATTGGATAATGACTTGCGTCGTTGGCATGAACGAGTGCCTGATAAGAAAACGAGTATTAATTTGCATTTGGCGGTTGTCCCGCGCGGGCTTAGGTCGCATTATGTTTCTGATGTTGGGCGAAGCGCTGTAAAGCGTGAGGCAAGAAAACGGCGAAAAGAACGTTTGAAAGAAAAAAATAAATTGTTTGAATCAAAGGCTAAAGTGCGGCTTGAGGAAGTATTTGCTAGGGCGAATGTTCGTAATAATTTTAACGTGGGGCTTGTGAATAAAGTGGCACAGACAGCTCTAGCAAAGCGGTTTTTATTCAAACCACTTGGGTTAATCCGTGTTTTGGAACTTATTGGTTTGAATAATGGAAAAATTGCTTTGGTTCGTCCTCGTCAAGGGGATTTGAAGCAAGTTAAAATTCTGATGGGGCGAATAACTCCGGAAAATCCACGCACAATCGAAAAATATGTTGTAAAATCATTAAACAAAATTGAACTTGAAACAGTTGCAAGCGAGATTCATGCGCTTAATGACTATTATGCTCCAGATTATGTTTTTGTAAAGAAGTATTTGGCAGAGTTAGCTGCTGAAGTGAAGCTAAAGAAAGGAATTCCTAAAGAAATTGAAAAAGACATAGAAACTCTTCTTGCAAGGTTTGAGAAGAAATATGGTTCGCGTACTAGCGAGAAAGAGTATGATTACCAAAATGAAGATACTCCTTTTTAGTAATTTTTCAAAAGTCGACATTGGAATTTAATCTATTAGATTATTAGTATTTTTAAAAATCAGTATTCTCTTGTTCGTTTTACAAATTTCTTTCTTGCGCCGTATCCTTTTTTCTCGCCAAAGTTGCTTTGTGCTCCAAAGCTTCCTCCGCGGTCTTCGCCTGGGTTTCGTGT
>JBAXCL010000219.1:0-1335 GCA_037141515.1 archaeon | reverse complement strand
ACAGAATGGGTAAAGAATGGTACGAAGAAAAAGTTTTGCCAACCTTAAATGAAAAATTAGCAAACTTGACGGCTCCACAAATTGCAAAAGTTTTGAATGGTCTTGTTTCAAACGTTGCGAAACGTAGCCAAATTAAAAAGAATGCTAAGGGTAACGTTTGGGAACGTCTTAAAATGTCTTAAAACGTCTTAAAAAACGTTTTAAAACGAAAAATAATTGGATAAGCTCTGCTGAGGAGCAACTTATCTAACCCCGACCGATGAAGTTTACTGAAAAGGTCAAAAAGTTCTAAAAAAGGTGCAAATTTTAAAGGTTTGCACCTTTCAGGAACTTGCTGAGTAAGGGGTTGAAAAACCTAAAAACGCTAAGATAAAAAAGCGTGGGTAGCTCCGCAGATTATCTAGTATGCGGAGCGTGGGCGTTGTTGGGAAAGATAACTAATTGAGTATCAAATATTTATAAAAACAAAAGCTTAACACGGCAAATGTTAAGCTTTTAGAAAAACGTTAAATGACATGACAAATTTAAGGACAAAAGTCCAAAATTCCTACGGGCAATGGTTAAGCAATTACGAATGGTCGCACTGGACTACTTTAACCACTAGATACGAACTAACTCTACCTTCTGCACGTCGCTTAGCCGAAGGATATTACAAACACTTATCAAAAATTGGAGGAGTAAGAATGTTTTGGGCAGCAGAACCATTTGACTGCAAAGATGGCTATCACTTACACGCTTTAATGAATGTTCCGGAGCTATTACCTTATAATTTTTTGGTAAATACTTATCAATTTGTCAGTGGAAACAAAGAACTAACAAAAGAAAATTGGAATAGAATTCAGCTGATGAAATATAACCCAAAATTAGGAGCTGGATATTATTGCGGAAAATACATTACAAAGAATTTAGCAGATTATGACATTTTCGGAAAATAGGTTATTAAGAAGTTGTTAATAAGTTAGTAGGGAACGTTATCAAATGTTATATAAATTTGAATATGCTTAGAGAAACAAAGAATTCAATTTGCTTATCATGTGGATCGGAATTTCCATACAGGAAAAGCAAAAAATTCTGTTCTGTTACGTGTAGAGTTAAGGTGCATGAAATTTTTTCGGAAATGGATAGAGTTCTTGATATGCTTACATCACAAGGAATTTACGAAATGTATGCTAAACACATTCCTTTGCCAAAAAACTTTCCAAAAGAAATGAATGCAGAACAAGCCAGGTATGAAGATTATAAATTTAGAATTTCAATAGAAATTAAAAAATATTATAAGGACAGAATGGGTAAAGAATGGTACGAAGAAAAAGTTTTGCCAACCTTAAATGAAAA
>JBAXCL010000218.1:0-1371 GCA_037141515.1 archaeon | reverse complement strand
CAAAAAACCAGTAACGCTTCATTGGTTGCGGCACTCTTATGCAACACATTTACTGGAAGCAGGAACTGATCTACAATACATACAAGAGTTATTAGGGCATAAGAGCAGAAAGACGACGAAAATTTATACCCACGTATACGAACAGAGTTTGCTAAAAATTTCCAGTCCCTTTGATAATTTGTAAAAAATATTGTACACCTCAAAGGTGTATAAAGCATGCCAGAATAGCTGGTTTTATGCACCTTTCGGTAGGATATGGTGCATAGATAAATGAGTTAGGGGCAAGTGTAAAAAAACGACACAGCGGACAATTTGCTACTTATAAGACAGAAAAAGAAAAAACGATAAAATGAATAGCCAACGCACAAAACAGCACATTTGCAAACCGCACAAACCGACACACGACCGAAGTTTGCAAAAGAGCTGTTTTCTTGCCAACGCACCAAAGCCCACCCACCACCCGACAAGTGGACGGTTGAAAATTTGGCGGTAACTTTGGACAGAAACACGTTTTTAAAACTTAACTTTGCATAGACAAATTGAAAAAATAAATAGAGAATGGACGATAAAATTGCAAAACCGTTTTTAAAGTGGGCAGGTGGGAAAACCCAGCTAATCAACGACATTGAAAATTCATTGCCTACCAACTTGACAAAATCAAAATTCACCTATGTTGAGCCATTTGTAGGAAGCGGTGCAGTGCTTTTTTGGATGCTTAAAACCTTTCCAAATATTGAAAAAGCTGTTATCAACGACATAAACGCAGACCTAATAAATACCTACAAAACCATTGCGACCAAACCAAAAGAATTGATTTCAATTCTTGAAATTTTACAAAACGAGTTTCATTCTTTAGAGGGCAACGAGGACAACAAGAAACTGTATTACTACAAGAAAAGAGACCTATACAATACAAGAAAAGAAGAACAAAGCGGACAAGCCGCTTTGTTTATTTTTATCAATCGGACTTGCTTCAATGGGCTTTACAGAGTTAATAAAAATAACTTGTATAACGTTCCAATGGGTGGATATAAAAAGCCGACAATTTGCGATACTCAAAATATTTTGGCTGTTAGTAAAGTCTTGCAAAAAGTAGAAATTCTTTGTGGCGACTACGAACAAACTTTAAGTTACGCAAATCCTAAATCTCTTTTCTATTTTGACCCACCTTATAAACCGTTAAGTCAAACATCAAGTTTTACCTCATACTCAAAAGACGAGTTTGACGACCAAGACCAAGTGAGATTGAAAAACTTTTGTGCAAAATTAGACATACTTGACCACCATTGGCTTTTGAGTAATTCTGATGTAAAAGGCAAAGATATTAACGACAACTTTTTTGACGACTTGTATTCTGACTTCAACATAATT
>JBAXCL010000217.1:0-1378 GCA_037141515.1 archaeon | reverse complement strand
AATATCGATTGCAAAACATGCGAAGGTGTAGGAGTGGTTGCCTCTTATTATCCTAACAACACTTATGTTGAAGAAAACCCCATCCCTCAAACGCAAAATCCGGTTTGGTGTTGCAATGAAGAACGCAAAGCTTTGCGAAGAGTCATCTATGCCAATAGTTATTTAAAACAAAATTACTTTCCTACGCATAGTGAATATTTGAAAAATCGTTGCCAAACATACGATCAAAAAGTATTTAATTTTGCACAGCCATTGCAAGCAAGCCGGGCTGCCGCCCTTGCCGAAGCAGGCATAACGCCTACACAAATACAACAAGCCAAGCCAGGAAGTCCTCTAGCTTTGTTTAATACCTATGTGGCGAATTGCTATCCAAATGTCGATGTGTTTGACGCAACCGAAAATGCATTAATCGCCAAATTTCTAGATATATTACTCAAAAAGGGATTCATTACACAAGAACAAATTGCGCAATATACTACTACTACTGAAAAATACAATTTTGATACACTGGTGCAATATTTCGGGAATTTTACGGAAAGCGAAAGATTGCGTGCATTGGAAGAATTGGAAATATTTATCAACAACCCTTATTGGGGTGTGCCTTTTGCAGGAGTGTCTAATCCCAATGGCTGCAAACTTACGGTTTATAAACCAAACAATTATCAGTTTGCAAAACAAGGAGCTGTTTCTAGCAGTACAAGAATGTTGAAATTGAACGTGGATACTATTTCGACAAATGCGGCTTCGATTAATAACTACAATAATTTAGGTGGTCAGTTGGTTACTGCAAATCAATTGTATGCCGGGGATATTATTCCTAACCAATTGAATCTTCTTAAAAACAAGGCCAATACGAATTGTCAAAATCCGCCAATTTTCCCATTCCAAAACAAAAAAGCATGCAGTTACAGAAGAAATAAAAGATATAGTTTTATGGTTTCCCAACCGAGTCCTTACCGAGATTATATCAGCACTGTATTTAACACAAATCACTTCACTCAGTCACCAAGGACATATACTAATAATACAGATCAAGCAAAACCTTATTAATTTTGCATGCGTTTCTTAAATTTCATGCGTTTCTTCTTCTTTTAATTCACATGTCTTGGTTTCTTTTGAAAGAGGCAAAAAAATATTAATTTTCTCATTTAATTTGTTGTATGGAACTTTATACTTTTCACACCAAGCGCATGATTTTTGTATATTTGTTTTTTTTAACGCTTCCAGTTTGTCTTCTAAATTTTTTGTCTTGAAAATATTAATAATTTGTTCCATTGCATCTAATTGTTGTTGCACTAAAACTGAATTTGAATCCTGTATTTTATTCAAAAAGTAACAAGGTATTTCTTTATTAATAATTGAATAAAGTGATATATAT
>JBAXCL010000216.1:0-1379 GCA_037141515.1 archaeon | reverse complement strand
TTTAGGGTTTTTCTTAGTTGTTCCTCTGTGCCGAGCTTTTCAACTATTTTAGAAGTATTTTTACCATTTTCACGATATGACTTAATTGCATAAAATTGCTTAGCATTTTTTGATTTGACTATATTTAATCTCATATATACCAACACCTTTTCAATTTTGTTGTATACATTATACCACAATACGATACAATACGTCAAGTGTTTTTTTAAAATTTGACAAAAAAATTAGCCTTTTTCAAGGCTTGTGAGGTTTTTGGCGGTTAGCAAGTGTCAAAGACCCGTGATAAAAAATCCACGACCAACTCGTGCAGAAACCACAGATGTTGCCAATGCAATTTATGACGGAACAAGTGCAATAATGCTTTCAGGTGAAACTGCTGTTGGGAAATATCCTGTTTTAACACTCCAAACTATGTGCCAAATTGCAGAAAAAACCGAAAGTGATATTAATTATAAAAAAAGATTTAAGGATTATGAAGTTGGGGAAACAACGAAAGTGGCAGATGCTATTTCTCACGCAACTGTTACGACTGCACACGATTTAGAAGCGGCAGCCATTGTTACAGTTACCAAAACAGGCACAACGGCAACGATGATTTCAAAATATCGTCCCGCTTGCCCTATAATTAGCTGTACAACCAGTGAAAAAGTGCAAAGGCAATTATTTATGTCTTGGGGCGTGGCTCCTGTTCTTATTGAAGAAAAAAGCAATACGGATGAGCTTTTCGATTATGCAGTGGAAAAATCAATGGAAACAGGTCTTATAAAGCATGGTGATATTGTTGCAATTACTTCAGGAGTTCCTCTGGGTGTGCCTGGAACAACCAATATTCTAAAGGTACACGTTGTAGGACATATTTTGGTCTCAGGTCTTGGTATTACTAAAAAAGGAGTAGTTGGCAAGCTCTGTGTTTGCGAAGACTTTGAAGATGTTAGGAATAAATTCGAGGATGGGGACATATTAGTTATTAGAGAAACGTCAAACGAAATTATGGATATTTTGAGAAAAGCAAGTGGAATTATAACCGAAAAAGAAGGATTTTCCTCTCATGCGGCAGTCGTAGGACTTTCGCTTGACATTCCAGTAATTTGCGGAGCAAGTTACTCAACAAAAATACTAAAAACTGGAACAATTGTAACAATGGATGCAACAAGAGGCTTGGTTTATAACGGAGTTATGAGTAAATTATAACAAATATACACATCGTTTTTTGTGAATAATACAAAAGTTTTTTTGTGTATTGACAATCTTTGTGGATGATGTTATAATCTCAATATATAGTAGAAATAAAAAGCGTGGATATTTATCTGTGCAATTATTAAAAGAGTGGTTAAAAAAATTATTATTATAAAAGGAGAGAAAAAGCAAATGAAAAAAAT
>JBAXCL010000215.1:0-1390 GCA_037141515.1 archaeon | reverse complement strand
TTTTCATTTTTTACCTCTTTCATATAATTAATCTTACAAGTTAATTTTAGCAAACAATTAGAAAAGTACCGTGACAAAGTCACCGATAGGATAGTATACAACGCAAAGTTGGTATATAATTAATGTGTTGGGAACAGAATAATTTTGAGGTGTAGATTATGAGTGAAGTATTGAAAAGATATGAAAGTTTAAAAAGCAAAGTGGTAGTTCAAAAGGAAGAATTTCATAATTTGATGACTTTTCTTGAGACTGAGACTAGTTGGCTTACATCACCTGCAAGCACGAAATTCCATCTATGTGTTGAGGGTGGATTGCTGGAACACTCTTGTAACGTTGCAGAGACATTACTAAGGATTAAGGGGACGTTGGCGCCACAGATTTCTGACGAAAGTTGTGTGATTGTTGGATTGCTTCATGACTTAGGGAAGGCTGGCATGCCCGGAAAACCACAGTACATCAAAAACGAACCGACTGAGAGGCAAAAGCAGTATGGATATCCTGCTTCAATTCCGTTTGCTTTTAATACCAAACTCACATATTTGAGTGTGCCAATCAGGAGTATTTATCTTGTGTTAAAATACATCAATTTGACTGAAGATGAAATGCAGGCAATTGTATATCATGATGGTCAATATGTAGATGACAACGCGTCCGTTGCTACAAAAGAAACCCCGTTGACACTTATGTTGCAATACGCCGATACGTGGAGTAGTTTTGTGTTGGAAAAATAAATGGACACTCAAAAATTACTTTTCAATTTCATAGTGAATATAATTCCGATTATAGCCGTACTCTATATTGTAATGGGCGCAATTGTGTTTAAAGTGCGTGGAGAAAATAGAACGAATTTCTTTACTTTACTTATGATTGCTGCAGCAATATATTCTTTCGGTTATTTTTTAGAATTGAATAGTATTGATTATAAAACCATGATTGTTGTAAGGAATTTCGAATTTTTTGGCGCAGTTTTTATTCCATCATTAGGGATACTTTTTGTGGCTGAAATTGTTAAGATTAAAATTGCTAATTGGGCAAAGGCTTTGCTTTTATTGGTTTCAGGAACTCTTTGGGTTACTTTTATTACTAATCCATGGCATCATCTTATTTACGAAAAAGTTCAAATAACTCAACTTTCCGGTTTCGGATTTGTAGTTACTACAAAGGGGCCGAGTTTTTATACTATGCTCTTTTTTAGTTCGTTTTTTATTATTTTTTCAAGCATCTTGATTTTTAAAGCATACAAAAAGTCGAAAAGCTTGCTTGCTCAAAGTAATAGGACAAAAAGTCTGCGGTTCTTACTAATATCTTTTCAAATGCCATGGTTGGCAATACTATTTGTAATTTTGGGATTTGATAAATACATTGATCCTGTTCCAGGAACACTTATGAT
>JBAXCL010000214.1:0-1396 GCA_037141515.1 archaeon | reverse complement strand
TTAATAGTTGCATTATTTGTAAGAGTAAATCCATCTGAGTCCAAAGTGAAAAGACTTGCAGTATTATCTGCAGTAGCAGCAAAAAATGACGAGGTGGTTGTTGCCATCGAACTAGTTTTAAATATCGCATTTCCTGCAGAACTAGTTGATTTAATAATCAATGCTTGTGGTTGAAATCCAAGTCCACTAATTGATAAAGTAGAAGCATTTCCAACAAAATATCCAGTTTTAATTTTATAATTTGCAGCATTTACTTTTAAAACCAGAGGATTTTGTTCAGCAAAACTAAACGAAACCAAAAAGATTAAACAAAGGAGAATAACAATTCTATTCTTTTGGTGGCACTTTGATTTTATCTCCCGAATTAAGAACATAAGGTGGTTTTAATTTGTTAACTTTAGCAATTAATTTCCAAGAAATTTTAAATTCATTTGCAATTTCATTTATATCCTCATTAGGTCTTACTCTATGAACAACCCAATTTTTGTTTATCCAGTTTTTTCTTTTATTCACTAACCAAATTGCAAAAATAGCAAACATTCCAGATAACAAAACCCCTATTTCTATTACCAAAGCTGGAATAGTTGGAAAGCTAAAAAACCAAACTTCAGGCGAAGTTAGTTTGGTAGATTCCCCAGTGCCCTCTTTCCCAATTTCGGTTTCAACATTTCCGTTATACTCAACCTCAACTATAGATTTATAAAACCCACCCCAAAATGGTTTTTTAAGTTCAAAATTCCAGTCGGAAGTGTTACCTCTTAAAATTGGATAATCCCCACCATGCTCAAAATATCTAGTTCCAAAAAAATAGTCTGTATAAACTTTAACTTTTGCATCAATTGAAACATTACCAGTATTTTTTACTTCAGGAATTAACAGAATCGGATCTTTATCTGCTTCAACTATAAAATTACCAATTTCAAGCTTCCTAATAATTGTTCCGGGAATTGTTACGGCAACCCTTAAGCCAGTTCTAAAAGATAAGTTCATCCCTGGTTGTTCTGAAACTACTTCCTTTTTTTCTTGTATAAGTATACATCCGTTATGCTCTCCCACATCAGCGATTTCGGGAACGTTTATAGTAAAAGGAACTACTTCGTTAGTTCCAGGCTCTAAAATCAACTCAGTTTTATCTAGTTTGATCCACAATCCAACATCAGTCTTTTCTTCACTAAATTGTTTACAAGCAAAACCTCCACCAGTTGAAGGTGTTGAATCTGCAGCATACACATTAACTATCTTTTTTTCGGTAGTATTATTAATAACCCTTACTCCTTCTTGCTGAGTAGCTCCTAGATTTAGGGTATGTACAAAAATCGAATCTGTTCTTGGATTATCAGGTCTTGGGTACGCAGGTCTACCACCAAGGCCACCGTATTCTATAGCATTACTAGGT
>JBAXCL010000213.1:0-1401 GCA_037141515.1 archaeon | reverse complement strand
TTTATATATAACATCAATATCTTAATTAGTAAGAGGTTGGTGTTATGGCAATAAAGGGGCTTTCTAATCAAGAAATCAAGATTGCTTCAGAACTTGAATTCAATGGAAACTATTATTTTACACGCAAAGATATAGCACATCTTTTTGAAAATGAAAAACAATTAACAAATACACTTTATTGGCTCAAAAAGAAGGAGCGTATAATAAAACTTAATCGTTCAAAATATTATTTTGTTCCAATTAAAGCGCGAATGGGAAAATGGATTGATGAAATCCCAATTGCTATTGACGAAATACTTGACGGGCAAAACTATTTTATTGGCGGTTGGTTTGCCGCAAATTACTGGCGAATCACTGACCAAATACCAATGCAAGCTGACGTATATACCACGAGAAGACAGGGAAAAATAAAAATATTCAACATGCGAATTGTTTTTCACAGAACGTCAAAAAAAAATCTTAAAAAAGCAACTATTCAAAAAATACAACAGCATAATTTCTTTATACTTGACAAAAAAGAGGCATCAAAATGGATGAAATTAAGAGAATAACTAAAAACGAATTATATGAAATTGCATTAATCAAAGGGTTTAGCAAAACCAAAAGGATATTCATCAATATGCTCTCGGCTTACTACTCCCGAAGATTGGATTTTTGATAAAACTGAGGAACATTGCTTTTGTATTAAAAAAACTACCACTTGACGCAAAAGTAATTCAGAACTCATAAGCCCATTAAATTTCGAACTTTTAAGGTCACGGAGCATTTCCACTCCGTTTTCTAATAAAAATAATTCATTCATTCCACGAACTGCACGAAGTTCCCTTATCGACATTCCTTTAGTAGCCGAACGCAAATCAGGAGATAACGACTTCCTTAATACTGGCCTAAGTGTTATCACATCAATAAAAGGTTGTATTTCATCAGGAGTTTTAATTAGATTTTGCACATTTTCAGGCAAATGCTTAAACGGAACAACAATTTCTTCTTCAGCCTGCCAAGAAAGCCCCTTTTTCTTACTCGAAAATAAACCCATCTAAAAAACCTTAAATAGATTAACACAACTCATTAATTTAAAACTTCCCTAAATCAAGGCTTTGGGATAAAACTTTATGAATGGTCTATTTTTAGGTGCTCTGCTGAGAAATTGTGCAAGATTGCGCGCGTGAGCGCGGCAATCACTTGTCGTTCGGGTGTGCGTTGTCGGATTTGTCCGTTAATCATTTTTGCTAACACGTAACTCATTTTCACCGCCTCCCAGCAGGTTTTTTTCTTTTTGGCGTTATGCTTCCTGCAACTAATTGCAAAAAGCTAACATCCATGTATCCAGTCATGTAACAACTCATGCAGCCACCGTCCCCTTCTTTTCCAGAAGCGTAAGAAACGATTGATACTCAGCAC
>JBAXCL010000212.1:0-1420 GCA_037141515.1 archaeon | reverse complement strand
AATTTCATTGGGGTAATTAATAATTGGTGTTCCGGTTAGCAAAACAATGCGAGCATTTTTAGCACCCAACAAAAGCTCGTATAAAATAAGGGCCAAAGAAAAGGGGACTCTCTCTTTCTTTCCAAACTTGTCAACAGGAGCTTCCTTTTCCTTTGCAATCTTGTTAACAATTCTACTAATAAAATTGTGAGCCTCGTCAATAACAACAACGGCATCATCAAAAATATTTGTTTCAAAATTATTTGTCATATCTTTCAATTTATCTCTTCGCAATCCATTGTAATTTATAAACTTGTATTTATATTGTATCATTTCGTCTATTTGGTCGTCTAAACTTTTAATCTCTTGAGACTCCAAAGTATCATAATTACTTGGTTTTGTTGTGTTTACAAGCCATGCGCCCTTCTTTTTATTAATGTATTCAATGGACAAATTCAAAACACTTGAAAGTGTTTCAACGGCTTCAGGATGGTCTCTAGTTGATACCCATTGCCAAAATTGATTTTTTTTATAAATAGAATCTCCACACTTTTTTAACTCCTCTATATAATTTCTTCGCAGTGATGCGGGAGTCATAACAATTACTTTCTTTTTACTCTTAAACCCCTCTGCAATAGCAATAGAAGTGCAACTTTTACCACTACCCAATCCATGGTAGAGCAAAAGCCCACGATAAGGCGTATACAAGTTCAAATAATCGCGCACTAATTTTTGATGAGTTAATAAAGAAAATTCGTCGGCACTATCTTGACCAATGCTATCACATGAAATTTGCTTGCTATTATCCATTACAGTGTCACGATAAGTACCAAACAAAGAATTTATAAAGTTAACAAATTTCTCTCTATTATTCATAAAATAACTAGAAACCTTGATATTTACGTGTTGTTTCTTTGGAGGAAGTCTAGAAATAGTCTCTATTTTATCAATATCAACCCATTCTTCTGGTGGAATTAGAGAAACACCTTTTGTTGGTTTCCTAGTTCTTCGTTTTTTAGGTTCTTCTACAACTAGTGCCGGTGGTTCTTCCTCTCCAAGCTTTTTTTCCTGTTGTTGTCCGTCTTTTTGGTCTAGTTCATCACCATCCTCTTCTAATCTAAATAATAATTTCTTGGGTAATTTTTTGACTTTTTTCTTTTCCAAAACAGGACCCGATACTTCAGAAGCAAGAGTTTCTTTGATAGTTGGTTTTACTAAAACAACTGTCATTTTATTCTCTTTCATTCTTTCTAATAATTCTCTTCTGCTAAAACCAGTGTCTTTGTCTCGTTCATCAACCATTGTAATTTTACTTATCTCAATCTTTTCAGGAGCATTTGCTATAGGAATGGCAACAGACACCTTTTGTTTCTCTTCTACAATTGGTTTAATTCTTAATTTTTCTTTTAATAACTCTAAAGGATTCATGATGCTTATATAC
>JBAXCL010000211.1:0-1425 GCA_037141515.1 archaeon | reverse complement strand
TAACTACTTTTTTTTGCCCACTTAGGGCTTTTTTGACCAAACTTTTATTACCTGACATATTTTTTCTCCTTATTATTCTTACACGGATATTTCTACCCAGGAGCTTAAGTGAATAAAATTAATAATATTTAAGCCTGTTATTATATCACAAACATCGCGTCACCAAATGAGAAAAAGCGATATTTTTCGTTTATCGCTTCCTGATAGATTGTTTTCCATTCCCTACCCTTTAATAAAGCCGAAATTAACATCAACAAAGATGTTTTTGGCAAGGCTACATTCGACTTGGAAATGCAACACCTGTAACTAATAACTCTTTTTGAAGTGCTTCGAATGGAGTACTAAATTCTAATACTTTTTTAGGACGATTGTTGATTTCAAAAACTATGTCATCAAGATCTGCTTGATCTAAATTATCAAAATTAGTTTTCTTTGGTAGGTATCTTCTAATTAATCCATTAGTGTTTTCGTTAGTTCCTCGTTGTCCCGAGCAGTACGGATCAGCAAAGTATGTTTTGATTCCCAATTTGTTTAATTCTTCGTGTTTAGCAAACTCTGTTCCATTGTCGGTGGTAACCGAATAGGCTGGCAACAAACTAAACATTTTCTTTTGAATTTCAACAGTATCAATTGATGATTTTGAATCAATAATCATGGCTTGAAGATATCTAGTTTTTCTGTCAACTTCAGTATGAATCACTTTTGACTTTTCTTGTTTTCCAATCACACTATCACCCTCCCAGTGACCAAAGTCAATCCTATTATCTATCGATTCGTCCCTAAGATGGATGGAAACTCTATTTGGTATTCTAGTTTTTTTAACCTGTCGACCAAATTTCTTTCTTCTTTTTTGTCTTTTAATTGTTAAAAAATCCCAAAGTCTTTTCTCTTTGTTTTCATCATCATGAATGTAAACATAAATTGTTTCACAACAGATTAATGATTTACCAAACTCTAATTTTAATCGACCACAAATTTGTTCTGGTGACCAACTTTCTCGAAGTTTTTCAAGAGTGTAACTGTACACAAATGGATTTTTTAATGGGTGTCGATGTTTAGCCTTAATACTTCGTTTAGTGGCTAGATTTTGAGCATGAATGGCCACATATCCATCACCACATCGATTGCGTTTTATCTCTCGACTAATTATTGATGGGTCTCTACCCAAACGCCGACTAATTTCTCGGATAGCCAGTCCACTTCCGAACCACACAGCTATTTTATCTCGTTCATTAGGTTGTAATTGCATAACCTGAATTTTAACTCAGGTGTTGCATTTCCATTTAGAACTCATCAAGTGAAAATTTGTAATCAAACTATCAACTATTTTAAATTCGTATGGCGGATATATAAAGATATGTGTATATCCTTTTTGTTTACCACTTTCCAATGCTCGTAGTGCCGTTGTCCCCACCGCAATTATTC
>JBAXCL010000210.1:0-1428 GCA_037141515.1 archaeon | reverse complement strand
CCCAGGATATGATGTAATAATTATTGGGCTGGGTGCTGCGGCCGCATCCTTTGCCAGATACATTAATAGTTCTACGTCAGTACTTATAATTGAAAGCAGAGCCATTCCCCGAGATAAACCTTGTAGTGGGATATTGGCGAGTTTGGCCCACGACTATTTGCGTGAAAATGGCGTTCCTGAATACGTTTTTGAAGAACCGCGTTTATTAGATGTCGAGTATTTGGATTGGGATAATAATACTTCAAAATTTGCAAAAAAGTCTTATTATAATACTGATCGGAAAAAGCTAGATCTTTGGCTTTCTGAATCTGCGCTAAAAAAAAGAAATATTCATGTTGTTGATAATGCATCCTTTATTGATTTTATAAAAGTTGATCCTACTTTAATTAAAGTAATTATTCAAAAAGATAATGAACTAAGTTCAATCATCGGGCGGTATTTGATTGGTTGTGATGGGGCTTTGTCAACAGTTAGGCGAAAAATAATTAAAACTGATATTCCTTATTATCTAGCAACAAAGCAAATGGCAAAGAATAATGGGCTCATTAATTCCCCAAAGTTTATTTTTGATAAAGAAATTTCTGATTATTATTCTTGGATAATACCGAAGGGGGACTATATTGAAGTCGGGGCTGGCGTAAACTTAGAAAGCCCAAGGGAAAAATTTAACCTTTTTGTATCTAAAGTAGAAAAAAAGTATAACTTGGAAGTATTTGGGGAAATTCAATCAGCAGTGGTTTTGCGACCAAGAAATGAAAAGGATATATTTTTGGGGAAAAACAACATTTTTATCTGTGGGGAAGCTGCGGGGTTGATAACGCCAAGTGGGGCTGAGGGAATAAGTTTTGCCTTGCTAAGTGGCAAATACGCTGCTGAAGCGCTTAATGAAAAATTTGTTGATGCGTTGAGTTTATATGAGCGGAAATGCGAATTTTTGAAAAATAGGTTGCGGCCGAAATTCGAAAAAGCAAAAGTTATTAGTGATCCGCAGTTAAGAAAGAAACTATTTGAATAATGAATAATCGTGTTCTCGATTTTCCAAATGCTTAATAAACCAATTTTTTAGAAAGTATTGCTTGCTGTGTTGCATAATTAGTTTTTGGTTTTGGTGATTGTTACTGTGATTTGTGGTTGTAGTTCTCGCATGGTTATTAAGTGTTTTCCTAGGTTGAATTCGACTATTTTTACGGGTAGTCTGTTTTGTATTGCCCAAATTTTTCTAAATTACAACCACATTACGTCAACAATGATCCTTGGAACTCTTTTTGACGGATCAATCATGATAACACCTTTCCCAAAATTATTTCATCATCAAAAACACCATTTTCTTTCATCAGAGAACAAGCCTTGTTCCCCTCAATCACAAAACCGTTTTTTAACTTAACTTTGCCACTTTTTGAGTTTGCCTTCGGCTGAAGACGTGCTCTA
>JBAXCL010000209.1:0-1433 GCA_037141515.1 archaeon | reverse complement strand
GATTTTGCTTAGTCAATAATTTAATGAAAGCTAGCCTGGCCAACAAATAGATTTGATCGCGCGTTCCGCTGGAAAGTTCAACCCCAGGGTCTACCCAATCATTTTTTTCGGGGGAGAAAACTAAAAGCTCTAATTCCGAATTTATTCTGACTTCTTTATAGCGACCTTCGGTTAGCCTTGGTAAATATTTATTAATTTCATTTGTAATTAATTGCGACGAGGCCTCGGCCACATCCGAGATGGCATGAGTAATTCCAGCAGCAACCAACTCTAAAACTTTAACTTCTTCAACCAGCCGCTGCTCTTGCCTTTGCAAATATTCTTGTTTTTCTTCGAGGGCGACTACTGCCTCCATATCTACTGTGGATTCTTTTAGAAGTGCTCTAATTTCAATACTGCGGTCTTGAGAGTCTTTGAGTTGCTCTTTCTTTTCATTTAATTCTCTTCGATATTTTGAAAGTTCCAACTGTGAAATTTTTGAAGTTTGAATTTCCGGGGGTAATTTATTTTTTTCAATGTCTAATTTTTCGCCCAAAATATCATTGCGTTGTTCTTTAAGACTAGCCAAAGAATGCACGCGAGTAAGGGTTTGCAGACTTTCTTTTTGCGATTGGATTTTTGCATCCAAAGAATTTGCCTCTTTAATTTTTTGTTGCAAGTCGGCTGGAGAATCGCATTTATACTTGTGCAGAATTAATAAAGGATTTATTTTGCTAGCTACTGGAGTTTGCGAAAGATTTTTTTTGCTTTGCCAAAAATAAAAACCAACCCCAAGAGTAAGTACGACTATTCCAAACAAACTTAACCAATTCAAATTTAAAGCTACTCCCAATATTAATAAAATTAATCCTAGCCCACCTGGAATAAATTTTAAAAATG
This sequence comes from archaeon, assembly GCA_037141515.1. Lineage (GTDB taxonomy): Archaea > Iainarchaeota > Iainarchaeia > Iainarchaeales > JAAZKV01 > JAAZKV01. The sequence continues at coordinate 554 of JBAXCL010000209.1, read as the reverse complement.
CTGGAGCAGTTTTGTTTTCGGGCTCGGGTTGTTTTTGCTGTTGAGCTAATTGTAAATTTACCAAGTCGTCTTGAGCTTGCTCGCTTAAAAATATTTCCAGTTCTTGAAGTTTGTAATTTGCATTATCTAGTGCTGTTTGAAGATTCCCAATAGTATCGATTTGATCTTGCACCTGACCTAAATGTTTTTTTACTTTTTCTAAATCAAATTCCGCTTGAGCTTGTCCGGCATTATTTTCTAATAAATCTTCAAGGCTCTCTGTTTCGGGAGTTAATTTTTCAATTAAAGTAAGTAGTTCTTGTTGCTCGTTTTGCAAAGCAATTTTGTCACGGATAGCTTCTTTTAGATTAGCAATTTGTTCAACCGCTTGTTCAATTTTTATTCTTAAAACTTTAATTTTGCCATCACTGCCTCGACGACTTTCAAGCCCACGCATTAAATCTTTTCGTTTTGTTTCAATATCTTCGAGAAGTTGGTGTACTTTCACTTTAGCTTCTCCATCGACAGCTAAATTTTGAATGGCATTTAGCAAATCTTGTGAATCACTGTGGAGC
>JBAXCL010000208.1:0-1438 GCA_037141515.1 archaeon | reverse complement strand
TCATCATCGATGTTTAACCCTTCATTGATTACAGCATTGGTTTCGTTAAATACACCGGTTTTTATTTCTTGTTTTACAGTTTTTAGCCCTGATTTTTTATATACAAAACTAATATTTCCGTTGTTGTGAATAGCTTCGAGCGGAACAGAAATAGCATTGCTTATTGTTGATGCCATGATACTGTTTGCTGTTGTCATGCTGGGTCTCAAAGTTGTGTCAACAGTTAGCACATCAACTACCACCTCAAATACTTTTGCTTCTGAGTTGGCTTTTTGTTCGCCAATACTTGCCACACTTTTTACAAGTCCTTGTATTTTTTTTCCGGGTTGTGCATCTAATCCTATTTCTACTTTTTGTCCGGTTTTTACTTTCTGAATATCAACTTCACTAACATAGGTAACAGATTCCATTGTTGATAAATCGGGCAGGTTTGCAACGGTAGGGTCCCATCCTACAGTTGATCCTACAATTTTTTTACGGCCATCCCATTCCTTCACATAAATAACCATTCCACTTTTAGGAGCTTTAACGGTTAATTTTTCAATAATTTTCATCAGCGCATCAAGTTTGGCTTTTGCCTTTTCAAGGTCGGAACCAACAATTTGCATTTTTGTAATGGATTGTTGCTTTTTGGTTTTATAATTTTCCTGTTTTTGTTCGTAATTTCTTACAGCTTTTTCAAAGTCAATTTCGGCTTGCCTTAATACTGCAGGTGGTTCATAAATTGATTGTTCTTTTATTAATTTTTTTTCCTCCACCGCATATTTTAAATTCAGTAATTCATCTCTCGCATCGCGCATAGAGAGTGTGGTATCAAGCTGTGTTTGCGTAAATTCAGATTGTTTTTTATTTACATTCAGTTGTTCCTCATTTACCTTGGTCATGATTTCTGTTTTATCAAGCTCGGCAACAAAATCGCCTTCTTTAACACTTGTTCCTTCAGTTATCAGATTTGTAATTTTTATTTGCCATATACCCAAAGTTCTAAGTTCAGATGTAGGAGCCATTACTTCAGTATAATTTTTTGCGCGAAGTTCACCTGAATTGGTAACAACCACTTCAAAGTTTCCTTTTTTTACAACGTATGTTATTGAAGTTTTAGAGGCTTTTGCCGAATAGAAATAGTAGAATACGATTACCGATATGATGGCAAAAGCAATAAGCAGATAACGTTTATTAATTTTCATATTCAAAAAAAACATCGGGTGTTTTACAAAACGAATGTAAAACAAGTTTAGTGTAAATAATACTCCTTAAATAAAGTTATTGCCACAAAATTGTTGCAGCTGTTTTTAGAATAAAATGATAAAAAATTAGCTCAACGCGTTTTTCAAATCTTCCATTAGGTCTTCAATATCTTCAACGCCTACGCTTAATCGCAATAAATTATCAACCACACCTGCAGCTTCGCGCTCGGCTTTTGGTATCGATGCGTGAG
>JBAXCL010000207.1:0-1447 GCA_037141515.1 archaeon | reverse complement strand
AATAAGGCGATAAAAATGATTGAAAGAGCATTCATACAAAAAAGTTTCAATAAAATGGAGCTAGAAGATTACCTTACAAAAAAGCTTGATAGAGCTGGGTTTTCTCACATGGAAATAATCAAGACTCCTCTAGTAACAAGAATAGTTCTACACGTAGCAAAACCAGGTTTAGCAATAGGAAAAGGCGGGTCAACTATTAAATTACTTACTGATGTTATTGCAAAGAAATATAAAATTGATAATCCACAAATTGAGATACAGGAAATAAAACATCCAAATCTTAATGCAAAAATACTTGCTGAAAGAATGAGTGCAATGATACAAAGAGAATTCTCTTGGAGAAGCATAGCCTATAAACTTGTAAAAGATGTAATAGATGCAGGCGCACAAGGAGTTGAACTTGTAGTTAAAGGAAAATTATCCGGAAAAGGCGGAAGAAAGAAAAAAGTAAGAATTGCTTATGGTTACATGAAAAAAATTGGAGCACAGACAAAATTAGTTGATTTTGCAAAAGCAGCAGCATATCCAAAAGCAGGTGCAATTGGAATCAGATTAAGTATAATTCACCCAGAAGTAATATTTCCTGATAAAGTTGATATAAAAAAGTTAATCGCAAATTTAAAAACAGTTGAAACTGAAGCAAAAGAACAACTAGCAAAAAAAGAAACAGTTGTAGTTGATGCAAAAGAAGCAGGAACAGAAGGAATGAAAGTTGAAGAAATTACAGTTAAAGTTGAAGAAAAAGTTGAAAATAAAACAGAAACGCCAAAAGTTTCTGATGCAAAGCACGACGTAAATAAAGACGCTCACAAAGCACAAGCACACAAAGGCGAAGTAAAAAAAGAGCACAAAGAAAGTGAAAAGAAAGCAGAGGAAAAAAAGTAGGAAAAAATTAAATTTGTAAAATAAAATTGTGATATTTATGACATTGAAACATCAGGAATTAATACGAATGGGCGAGAAAGAGCTCACTAGCCAAGCAATAGAACTAAAACAGGAACTTGCTAAAGAAAGAGCAACTGTTGCAAGCGGAACAAAAAGTGAAAAACCAGGCAAAATAAGAAAATTAAGACGAGAAATAGCAAGAATACTTACAGTAATGAATGCAAAAAAGATAAAGGAGGCAAGGAAGTAAATGCAAGAAATTGACAAAATCAGCGGCCTGCCTAAGGATTTGTTTGATATTAGTAATATCGCAAAAGAACAGCAAAAAATCAAGGTAGAAGTTATTCGAAGAAAATTTTCGAAATTTGTTACCGTTGTAAGAGGCATTGAAGACAGGGAAACAGTAAAAGAACTTGGCAAAGAAATGAAACAAAAGTTTGCATGCGGTGGAACAGTAAAGGATAATGAAATCGAACTTCAAGGAAAGCACAAAAATAGAGTGATTGAATTTTTGATTAAGAAAGGTTACAAAGAAGAATTGATTGATGCGAGAGGATAATAA
>JBAXCL010000206.1:0-1452 GCA_037141515.1 archaeon | reverse complement strand
ATATTTTACAACGTTATTTATGATATACAATTTATGTTCAAATAACGGTTCTACAAGAATTAGTGTGGTGGATAACTAACAAAGACGGCTCTGTTAAGCTATAGGTAGTTGAAAACCAATTAGCAATTAACAAAAACCGTCTTTGTATATGAAAAAAGATATCATAAAATGCTTTAATCTAACAGGGCTAGTCCTTGATCGATTAGAGTCAAACGAAAATATTTGTCTGCATGTCAGGAGTAGGAAAAGAGATTTCCATTGTCCTAGGTGTGAAAAAAGAACCCACAGCGTTTACGATTGCAAAACTAGAAGAATTTTGCATGGTGTATATGACAGTAAAAAAGTTCTATTACTGTTCAAGATTAGACGATTTAAATGTAAAACCTGCCAGTTAGTTTTTACCGAAACTAAACCAGTGGGTATTAATCGAAAAAGATATGACGACCACTTTGCTGACGAAGTAGTAAAACATTTAACCACATCAAATTTCAAAGATACCAGTAAAAAATATCATGTCTCTCCATCGGTTTTGCTTTCCATATTAAAAGACCGAAAACAAATTGAGAAATTACCGGACGGCGACCTCATTTTGAATGTTGATGAACATAGTTTTTCTGGTCGGGATTTGAAAATCACTATTGGTGAAATACAGCACAAAAAGATCTTGTCCGTGCTGTCTGATGACAGGCAGGAAACACTCCGTAAATACTTCAAAACCTGGTCAAATGAGGCCAAATCAAGGGTAAAGGAGGTTTGTATCGATATGAAAAGTAGTTACCTAACTGTGCTTGAAGAGGTATTTCCAAAGGCTAAAATTGTCATCGATCGATTTCATGTGATTAAAGAAATGGTGAGACAAGTTGAAGAAATGCGGAAAATTATGCAAACCAATGGGCGAATCGGTAACAAGAGAATGAATCGTTTTCTGTTTGCAAAAAATCGAGAAGATTTGAGTCCAAAAGAAAAACAAAAACTAAAGATAATTTTTGAAAATTGCAAAAAATTTCCGACTTTGCAAAATGCCTACTTTGTCAAAGAAAAAGTAAGAGAGATATATCAATCCAAGAATCGATCGGAGGCTGAAAGAAAATTTGAAATGCTAATTTCGCAATTGGAACAGGTTGAAGTTGGCAAAATTAGAGAAATGAGGGATACTTTAAAAAGGTGGAGACCATACATTCTAAACTTTTTTGAAAGTCGAACAACCAATGCATTTATTGAAGGCTGTCACAACAAGATTAAATTAGTTAAGAGGATGTCCTACGGTTTTCGAAATTTTAACAATTACGTTTTGAAAATTACTTTAGCTTTTGCTCCGTTAATGTTCCTAAATCTTCCACACTAATACTTGTAGAGCCCGCAAAATAGCTAGGCTGTAATTTTACATGTTATATATAAATTATTCACTAAAAATCCCCGGGTTTTGCGAAGGCAAAACCCGGGGATTTTATT
>JBAXCL010000205.1:0-1472 GCA_037141515.1 archaeon | reverse complement strand
CTCTTAACCTTAGCACCAAATTCTTCAGCAATTAATGCGGCAGTATCATAGTCTATTATTTGCGAAGCGGATGCCATTATACCTAAAAGCATTAGTTTTTTAACAACTTCAGCATTAGTAACCATTAGTCTTGAAGCCAAATCAGAAACAGCTAATTCCTCTGGCAATTCCAGTTTTAAGGACGCTTTCTTTTTCTTCTCTATTTCAAGCCTTTTTAGCTTACTTGCTTCTTCTTCTCTATATTTATTGCTTGATTTTTGTGCTCTACTTGGTGCTTTTTTTAGCTTTTGCATTTGATTGCCAATATCCTTAGCTTTATCTGGCACTAATTTATCTATACGCTCATCAAACTTAGAAAGGTCAACATTTGCAGTTCTTGTATCAACATAACGAACTCTATCCTCAACCTTGCCTGAAAGTGGCTTTTGCTCTAACTGTGTTGTAGAAACAGGTTTTTGAAAAACTTGTGGTGTTTTATCCTGTACTTTTTGGTCCTGTGGCTTTTGCTCACCAGTATTTACCCCAGCTACTGGCTTTATTTCCTCAATATATTTAGCCTCTTGTTTTACTGGTGCTGGAAAAGCAGTAAAATAAACTTCAAGAGTTTCTACTTGATGTTTTTTTGTAAAATAATCAAAAACTATGTCCAGTTCTTTTTCTGTTAGAACTGCCATATGATTTTTTGGCTCGTGGCTGTAAATCGCTAATATATCCATTATTTCCTTGCTGTGTATTCCAAAATCTTTACCCAGCTCATGAACTCTGTATTTCGTTTCTATACTCATTAATTAGTTCCCCCATTTTCTGCATTTGTTGAAATTATATTTAAAAGGGCCTTTGCGAAATTACTATCGGCAACAGCGAAAACTGCCACCTCATTAAACCCTAAACTTTCTCCAAGAACTTCCTTTGTATAACTTGTTCTATAAAGCCTTGTGCCACTTGCTTCGCAGGCACGAACAATTTCTTTTTCACTGTTTTTTGCAATGTCACTTGCACATATAACTAAATTTGTCTGTCCTCTTTTTACAGCTTCAGTTGACAAATTTGTGCCAACTACTGTTTTGCCTGCTTTACGGCATATCCCACACATTGCAAGAAATTTATCATTCACCCTTTTCCATCTCACTTTCAAGTGCCAAATAAACTGCTTCTGGAATGGCACATTCAAAGGCTCTTTCAACCCTCTTTGTTTTCTTAGCTTTTTTAAGACAATCCATACTGAAGCAAACATATGCCCCTCGTCCTTGCTTTTTTCCTGTAAAATCAAGCGAAATTTCACCCTCAGAATTTTTTACAATTCTAATAAGTTCTTTCTTAGGCTTGCTAATTCCACAGCCTGTGCACATTCTAAGGGGTATTTTTCTTGTTTTCATTGAATCCTCCATTTGCGATGAACAATAAATATTTGTTTTATAGGCACATTAATTGTTAATTTCTTGGCTTTCTGGTCTTATATCAATCTTCCAACC
>JBAXCL010000204.1:0-1549 GCA_037141515.1 archaeon | reverse complement strand
GTCAAGATTTATCAATTGCAAATGTCAGTAATAAAAAATTATGGAATGAAGATGGAACAGTTATCGGAATTAAAGGCGAAAGGTCTGGATTATGGGTTGAAATGTGGCGAATTATTGGGGAAGTTAAACCTAAATACGTACTCATTGAAAACTCTCCAATGCTACTTGTTCGAGGATTTGAGCAAGTCTTATGCGACCTTTCCAAAATCGGGTATGTGTGTGAATGGCAATGTTTATCAGCTTCGCAGTTTGGATACAACCATAAAAGAGAACGATTTTTTGGTATTGCCTACCCCTGCGAAAAGCGATGCAAAGATAATTCTACAGCGTTCAGAAAGCTACAAGAAGTATTACTCAAACAACCATCAAGACAAAACCCTATATCAATGCCACTTAAACGGTTTAACTCCAATTCAGAGTATGAACTTTTACGAATGGATGATGGGTTTTCCAAAGGATTGGACAAACAAAGAATTGAAATGATGGGAAATGCGGTCGTACCCGAAATAGCACACTACCTTTTTGAATGTGTAAAAGCTCATTATGAAGCAGTCTGGTAGTATTGCTTGTAACGCCCGGATTAACGAATGCCACGACTAAGCGGCTTTTGTTTAATCCAACGTTAGAGAATAGAACAGACAAACCAAACACAAGCCCCGGCACAACACCGGGGCTTTTTTGTTTTCAAAAGTGAAATCTACCAAGTTTTCAGCCTGTAATCTATTTTTAAAACTTTTTTTTGAAAGTAAGTAGTGACAGAGGTTAAAAAAACAGTCAAACCCACAACAGGCTTCAAATTTTTGTCACTTTTTCATCTAGTGACAAAGTAGTGACAAATTAGTGACATTGTCACTTTTTCATTTTTCTGTCACTACTTCAAAAAATGGATCAAACATATAACTGTATTGAGTTTCGGGAGTTTGTCACTTGTCACTAGTTACTTTAAACACTTTCCGAAATTTCAAAAAAAGTCATGCAAACCGCAAAAAAATATTTTACAGTTTTGTTTTGTTTTCCTTGAAAACTTTTATTTTTGCATCGTTTTAGCCTCAGTAATGCAAAAAAAACGGCTGGCAATGTTGCCATGTCATCTAAAACTTTCCCCGAGCAGCTTACACGAACCCGCTGCCAGGTATATTTAACCGAAGAAAAGAGGACCGAACTGCTAAAGGTTTTCAACTCACTCACACCCGAGGAGCAAAAAAACATTTCCAACCACTCAGATTTTTATTTCTTCCTGCTTAACCGCAAACAGGCCGCACCGGATACAACCGAACTTCAGCACAAATTTGATTTTCAGCAAATACAGTTTGCAGAATATTTAAACGCGCTGCAAAACTTTGCGCGAAAGGTTTCGGCAGACCTTCACCGTGAAACAGATGGACTATTTTCAAGGACCTTGACACTAGAGGAACTTTGCGAGGCCATGCAGAACTATGCAGCAGACGAAACAGGAAACATTTTTCCTTCTGAAAAATTCGTTGAAAAACTTTTGAGCAAATGAAAACAAAACAAAAAACCAATTGGATGGTGTTTGTAGTAGCAATCA
>JBAXCL010000203.1:0-1573 GCA_037141515.1 archaeon | reverse complement strand
GTTTCTATTGATGAGGCTTATTTTGAATTGACTGATCCTGCGGGTTTTGAGAAAGCAAAGGATACTTGTACTAAAATTAAGCAGAGGATTAAATCAGAGGTTGGTTTGACTTGTTCAATTGGGTTGAGTGTAAATAAAGTTCTTGCAAAGATGGCTGCTTCAGTAAAGAAGCCTGATGGGTTGTTTGTGGTTGAAGAAAAGAATGTTGATTCTTTTCTTTCTAAGCAAAAAGTTGGTGCTTTGCAGGGGGTTGGGCCAAAGTCGGAAGAGATTTTTATAAAGCACGGCGTGCAAATAGTTTCGGATATTAAGAAGTTTCAAAAAAAGGATTTAATTGAGTGGTTTGGGGAAGCGAATGGAAGTAAGTTTTTTGATTTTGCTTTTGGTGTAGATGAGCGGCCCATTGAGTCTAATAGGGAAAAGCAGCAGCTTTCAAGAATGATGACTATCTCAAAGGATTCAAGGGATTTTGAAACAATTAAAAAAAATATTGATTTTCTTTCAGGAATGCTTTTCTCTCAGATTCACGCGTTAAAAAAGCGTTTCAAAACGGTTTCGTTAATTATTGTCACAGTGAAAATGGAAACACTCACTAAATCTAGGACATCTGTTGAGCCTATCGAAAAATTAGAAGAATTAAGAGAAGTTGAATATAATTTGTTGAAAGATTTTTTATCAGAATCAAGTGCGGTTGTGAGAAGAGTCGGTGTTCGCGTATCTAATTTCGACGAGGACACTGGGTTTCAGCAGAAATTATTTGAATTTTCGAAATAAATTATATTTTTTAGGAGTTTTTAGAAGTAGTAATTTTATTTTTATAGTAAATTTAGACTTTGGTGGTATTTTTGGTTGTTGATAGAAAAAAAGCTCTTGTTCAATTAAAATTTCTTGAAAAGAAAGGCGAAAATATGCGCCTTGCTGGGGAAAAGTGGGATTCTCCATGGAAAACTCTAATAGCAATTTCTCTTAGCGCCCAATCAAGGGATGAAGTTACAATAAAAATCGCTTCCGCGTTATTTGAAAAATTTCCCACAGTAAATGCGCTATCAAAAGCAAATTATTCTGATGTTCTTTTTGTTTTAAGGAGTTTGAATTACAATAAAACAAAAGCGAAAAACATTATCGCTTGTACAAAAGCGCTTGTTTATGTTCATAATGGGGTTGTTCCGCTTGAATTTGGCAAGCTTATAGAACTTCCCGGGGTGGGGCGAAAAACAGCTAATGTTTTTCTATCTGAAATGGGGTTTGATGCGATAGGAATTGATACGCACGCTTCGTACATTTCGCAAAAGCTTGGCTGGACAAAGCAAAAGAATCCAGATAAGATTGAAACTGATTTGCGTAATATTTTTCCAAAAAACAAATGGGCTAAAGTTAACCCAATTTTAGTAAGATTTGGAAAAACTTTCACTAGTAAAAAAGAAAAGGCTGCGATTTTGGAAGCAGTTAATAAAATACAATGAATATTGTAATTATCCACGGGGTATTTTTTAGCTTTTTTTGATATTTATCGCGTTGGGGAAATTAATTAAATTAGTTGTTGGGCGGCCCGACTTATGTGGCTGTCTTGAAC
>JBAXCL010000202.1:0-1592 GCA_037141515.1 archaeon | reverse complement strand
CTTCAAGTATTATGTCTTTCATTGGGATTGTTTTGTTTGAATTTCTTATTGAGATTTGGAATGTTGCTTCAGTTCCTGCTGTGAGGCTAGTGTTGTTGACTGTTCCGCTGATGGTTACATCTTTTGTAGCAACTGCGGGGAGTGCAGATATTGTAATTTTGTTGCTAGTGATTTCCGAACCTTTAATTTTGAAAGCAAGTGTTGCAGATTTTATTTCTTTTAGATTTGAACCTGTTTTTATTCCTGCGTTAAAATCAAGGTAAAAAGAACCTGGGTTTGTAATAGTTTCGTCGCCTGTGTAAATCAATTTTATGTCTAGGGGGGAACTTGATGTGGAAACTATGTCTGTTGTTTTGAATTCAGGTCCTGAATTAGTTATTGATAATTTTCCTGATATGCTTTGGCCTTCGTATATTTCGGTTGCCACAAAATCTACTGAAATTGCTGCCTTTAAGTCCTTTGTCATGTTTAGGTCAAGGCTTGTAGTTTCGTTTGTTATTGTTATGGATGATAAAGTTGTTTTGTATCCTGTTCCTGATGCAGTTATTCTATAATTTCCCGGAAATAATTTTGCGTTAAATGAACTTGACGTCGTTTTTGGTTCGGTTGCTATTACTTTTTGATCGGTATCCTTTAAAGTAATTTTTCCATCTACTGGATTGTTATCCGAATCAACAAGATTTATTACAATATCTTTTTGTGATGAAAAATAAGAAAAAGCTATTATTCCTCCGACTGCCAGTATTATTACTATTATAATTATCGGGATTAGTTTCATTATTCCAGCAATTCCTTCGCCAGCTCCTGAAAATCCTCCTTGGCTCCTGTTTTCAGGACCGTAGTAATCTCCAGCACCAGGGCTGAAGTTTTGTTCGTTCGAATTGCTGTCAAACATTGCTTTACACCTGCATAATTAAGAACTTCTTTTTTATAAAGATTGCGGGCGTGATTTTTGAGCAAAAAAGCAGGGTAAAGTGATAAAGTATTTTTGAAAAGTAAATTATTTTGTGCCGGCTTGGGTTATGAAATAAATTAAATTTTAGCTATTTTATTGGTTAAGAAACAGTTATATTACTTTTCGGGCGTATTTGTGTTATGAAAATCACTTTGATTGGCTTAAATGATACTGAAGTTAATATTTTGCCTGATTTGGGGAGTGCGCTTTCTAAAAAGATTTCTGGTGTCGAAATTAGCGAGCGTTTTGCGCCGGTTAGTGAGGATTTGCCAATAATTGCGCTTGATTCTGCGGCCGAAAGTGAGTTTATTATTGTTTATGCGCCGATTGATGATGACGAAGAAGCTGATTTTATTAAAAAAAAGCTTGTTGATGTTGAACTTTCTACAAAAACCCGTATTCTAAAGATTGTCGACGAGGAGTTTGGGATAAGAAAGACTGCTGATTATGCTTTTGAGTCTGAAAAGGAAAAGGTTGTGGAAAAGATTGCTGATAGGGCTGTGAATATTTTGTTTAATGAACGGGCATTTACTCCAAAAAAGAAGGATTTTGAGTAAACGCGATTTTATTTGTTTGATAAAAGATTTTTTTAAATTAGGTGCTTGCTGTTGCTACTTTTTATTAAAAATCTTTTAAT
>JBAXCL010000201.1:0-1599 GCA_037141515.1 archaeon | reverse complement strand
ATTCATAATAGTCTTGGTATTGGGTGGACTTAGTTTATTAATACTTCCTATCGTCAATAAACAAACCAAATAACATGCGAGACGTAGCATTGATAGAAAAAAAGATTAACACCATAGACCAAGCCAAGGCACAAATTAGTGCTTGGAAACTCGCTGGAAAAACTTTTTCTTTTACCAATGGGTGTTTTGATATTTTGCATCCAGGGCATTTTTATTTTTTTCGTAAAGCAAAAGAAGCAAACCCTTCTAGTAAAATTTTAGTTTTGCTTTTGGATGATGCAAATATTAAAAGACGCAAAGGCCCAGAGCGACCTGTAAATAAATTAGCAAAACGAATTACTCACTTACAAGAAATAATTGAAATTGATTATATTTTGCCTTGGCAAGATTCGTGGGAAGAAATCTCAACTTATGTTTCACAATTAAAACCTGCCTATTATGCTGCAGTAAAGGGAGACCCGGGGCTCGAAAATAAACTCAAAAAAATTAAAGAATTTGGGGGCAAAGTTATTTTGCTCGAAAAATTACCAGGTTTTTCAACGACAAATATTTTGCAAAATGTTAAACTTAATAAATAATATTTTTTTATTTTTATTAAATGGCAAACGAAACGTCAAAGGTAGAGTCCGTAGTCAAAGAAACGGAATCCCCAAAACATGTAGAAACTAAAACAGTTGAAACCAAGACTGTTGAGGCAAAAACTGTTGAGACCAAGTCCGGTTCTAACAAAACAGTTATAATTGTTGTTGTAGTTCTTTTAGTTTGTTGCTGTATTTCTTTAGTTATTGGTGGTGTTTTTTGGGCTTACTCAAGTAGATTAGTTGGAACATTAAATGATATTTCAACTTCAACTTTCCCAATGAATCCCGACGGGACAGATACTTCAACTAAAGTTACCTCAACTCCTAATCCTAACGAGGCACCAAGTTTAGCTTCGGTTAAGGCTGAATATTTTTCTACCGTCAGCTATCATTTTACCGGAGACTCAACCGGCGATGATGGCACTGAAGTTATTTACTCAGGTGAATTCGAAGCTCCTGCAAACGATCACTACATTACAACTTCCAAAGATGGTTCAGTCACCGAAGAAATTGTTGTTGAGGGTGCTTATTATATAAAAGAAGATACTGCAGCCTGGAAAAAGGTTACCGAAAATGATGTGCTTAATGCCGGTCTACAAAGAAGCAACATGGAATATATGTTCAAAACAATTGATATGACTATTGAAGGCAAATCAGCAGATGAAAATTTCTGGGTTTATGAATACAACAATACTGCCAAAAAAGAATTATGGATGCTTTATGTAAGCAAATCCGGCGGTCTTCCAGGAAAAGTTTATGCCGAATTCGAAGAAAATGGTATTAAAATCAAAGATAATTTGGTTTTGAGCAAATATGATGACCCTGCAATTAGTATTGTAGCTCCTCTCTAAAAAGAAATTTACCAAGCTATTGGTCCGATTCCATTAGCTGTTAAATACGAATTGGTTTTTGAAAAATGTTTGTTTCCAAAAAAACCACGTTCGGCCGAGAAAGGTGAGGGATGAGCAGATTCGAGAATTAAATGTTTAGAGGGAGCAATTAGCTCTCTCTTTTTTTG
>JBAXCL010000200.1:0-1600 GCA_037141515.1 archaeon | reverse complement strand
AGAATAAAAAATGTTGGATAGCAATAAAATATATTCAAAAAACTGGTCTGATGTGATGCAAATAATAAAAAAAGATGGGAAAGCTAATAGAATCACAAATAACTGCGAAAATTGTAAAAGAAAGGATGTAGAAACCACACTACTTGTAAGTTATGATAATTCAAAACCATCCATATTTTGCAATGGTTGCCTTTTTGTAAACATGCCTTCTTCTCAACGTCAATACGAAACTATCATTAAAAGTGGGCATTCAAAATGCGCTTAGATATTAATTAGTCATTTTTTGGCTTTCGTTTTATTTTTTTGTGCCTTATCTTCTTCTACATCAAGGTAACGATTTTCCTGTAATTTGTCAGGGTAACCATGTTTCGAAAGAATATTTCCAACATGGTCTTCCATCATTTTCTTAAACCGCGCATCTTCCTGTTTTACCATTATATCTTCAAAGTCAGTTACCTCAACATTAAGCATTGGATTTTTTTCTTTTTCAATCATCTTAAAGTAATCTTCTTTAGCTTGTTCAAGTGTTATTGACCCGTATCTTTTCATCATACCTTTCTGGCTCCACCCTAACCAATAGTTTCGGTGTGTATCACTCCATTCATGGCTTCTTGATGCAAATAAATGTCTTAAATAGTGAAAACATTTACCCTCTGGCCAGTCAATTTTCTGGTCAGGATATTTCGTGTTGTATTTTTTCATTTCTGCCTTAAACAGATTGGCAAGTTTGATATAATCAACCTGTTTGCCATCAATATTACAAAACAAAAGTCCTTCTTTTCCAGTTTTTGACCTTACATTAAACCATCGTTTCAAATAAGGCGCAGACAAATAAAGGATATTGCTGCGAATAAAAGTTTTAGAGGATTGAATATTTGCAATGAAATAATTTTTTTCAGTTTCCAAGCTGGATACTTTGAGGGTGGCACATTCCGAAAATCGCATCCCCGAATCGTATAAAACTGCAATTATTCCTGACAGAAGAGCACGTTTGAATGTTGATTTTTCCTTTAGATAATTCAAAAAAGAAACAATTTGTTCAGCATTAGGTTCTTTTTGTTTAGTTACATAGGTGGGCTTTTGCATGAACTGAAAAATTTCCTTTATTTCATCAGGAACTGATGTTATGCTTGAATTAAAATTATCTGGGACACGCCCTTTTTCTACATGCTTAACAAACTTTAGAAACTTTTGGACTTGATTTTGAAGTTTGCTAAGGGAATCATTTGACAATGTTTTGTCAATTTCAATCTTGGAATCATTACCAACACGCTGATATTGCTTTCTCTTTTTCTGTGCAACCCACCAAGTTTCTAATTGATTCTGAAATTCTTTGTTCTCAATGTTTGTTGTTTCAATCTTACTTGTATTGACAAAGTCCCATGCAAGACGCACAGAGCGTTCTGATGAGTTCCAAGTTAGTATCTTTTGGTCGGCCAATCCACGATGATAAGCGCAGTATTTTTTCAAAACGCCATCCATGCCAGAATCAGGTAAGGAAAGCACTTTCTTTTCAAGCTTTTCAAATTGTGCTTTTTTCTTGTGTATGTCATCGGCACTTAATGCCCCAGCAATCATTGTTCTTGCTTTAGTCATACAT
>JBAXCL010000199.1:0-1605 GCA_037141515.1 archaeon | reverse complement strand
CCTTATCAGTTAGCAATACATCAATACCGCTTTTCTTCACAAAACTATTAAGGTCTTTACTAAAACTTAGCACGCAAAAGACTATAATCCCCAATATTAAAACTATTAAAAACGCTTTTATAGTAATACCTTTTAAACTATTCTTCATTCTTGACTCCTTTTAACAAAAGAAAAACCACCGCCGCCAGCGCAAGCATCAGCAAAAGCATAAACAGACATAAAACTGCTACAATTTCTGAGGCCCCGTAATGTAAATAGTTATAGATTTTTATTGTAATCGATTGGTATCCCGGTGGAGTCACCAGTAGCGTGACCCCGAATTCACCCGTTGAGAGGGCGAAAACAATAAGTATTCCCGCCAAACACTCTTTCCAAACAAGTGCCACAAGACATTTGAATGTTCCAATTAGCCCCGGATTATGGAGTCTCAAATTATCTATCAACGCCTTTTCAAGCCTAAACAACGCATATGAAATTACCAATGCCTCAATAAACGTAAAACGAGCAACCATTGCAATCGTTGGCATTAAAGGACTTTGATATATGCTATGCAATAGCGGCGTGTTCCACATATTTATGAGTGAAATTCCCCCAATAGCAGACGGGATCATAAAAGGCAACGCTGCAAGTGAAAGCATAATAACTTTGTGTTTAGAAGAGTAAAAAAAATAGGCGAAAATCATGGCTGGTATGAGGCATAACACAGCTGAAAGTGCGCTTGTTTCAAATGAAAAAAGGAATTCGTTCAATGAGTCTCCTAACACTAAAAAAATGTCTTTTGCCATCAAAGACTCATAAATAAGGTTTGTGATAGGAACCAAAGCAAATAATGCAAAAATCACAAATCCCAATGCCGAAAGTGTTTTTGCGAATCCGTCTTCTTTGAAAGGATTCTTTCCCTTAAAGCCACTAAATAATAGGCTCAATCGCGTCAAATAAACGCCCATTGCCGACATTATTAATATACATAATATCAACAAAGGTAATGAGGCAAAAAACACCGAATACATGCTTCCGCTCGCGCTGAACATGGAAAATAGTTCAAGAGAAAAAACATTTACTCCAAAAACCGAAGGGATTCCATAGTCATTAATGTTTAGCAAAAAGACAAGTAATCCTCCAAAAATCAACGACGACGCGACAAGTGGCAAATAGACCATGACAAATGATTTTATACCTCCGTTTTCCAACCTACATTGATCGAAAATCTCAATCGGCACCGAAAGAAACGCCATTAAACATAATCCTGCTGTAATAGGCAAATATGAAAATGCAATAGTAAGAATTACAGCAAATTCTCCTGTAAAGTTTTGTGAAATTCCAAAGATTTGTGCGACAAATAGAGTTAACCTATCAACAAAATATACCCAAGATTGAACGTGAATGAAAGGTGGCACAAGAATTAAAAGCATTATAAAAATCGCAATTTTCAGAGCTGTTTTTTCAAAGGTATTCCATACCCATATCGCTACCAAAAAACCAAAAACCACACAAAGAAATGTAGCTCCTAAATATATCAACACACTTTTAATAAAAAGGGATAAGTCGGAAGAAATCACTATTGTCGTTTCTCCGTTAATCGCGGACACTATAGACCCATATACC
>JBAXCL010000198.1:0-1628 GCA_037141515.1 archaeon | reverse complement strand
GTACATAGCGAGTAATACGCCACCGCCAATAATTACTATTTTTCCTAGTTTGCTTTGATATATGCTGTTAAATTCTTTTTTCATTGCTTTATTTGTTACTTGGTAGTTGCAAGTCTTTTTCTAAAATCCATTCGTTTTTTTCAGATATTTTACAATACTTTTCTTCATCCAAAATACGAATTTCTAAAGGTACACATTCTTGGTAATTTGGCAAAGTTTTTACTTCCTTTTTTTCAAATTGCCCTAGTTCATAAACCCTACATTCTCCTAACCCTTCGTGAGATTTTGTGAAAGGATTTTTGAACTGACTATTTGTGCTTATCCCTTCAAACCCCGAAGTTTTTTTTCGGCTATCTCTGTACTTCTTGATACCATAGACAATTAGCGTACCCGAAACACCAATAACGGCTACACTAATTGCTAATTGTATGTATGGCTTTAGATTCATTAACGTACTTTATTTACGCATTTTTTACTATTGCCTTTTGTTTTGCAACAAAGTTTAGAAGCTAAAACACCTGCTGCTTTACTTCTGCTTTTTGCAGAACCACTTTTTGTTGCTTTTTTACCTGCCTGCGAGCAAGTTGTTGTTACTTTCTTTTTTGTAGCCATTGTATTTATTTTTTAGTTGATTTTATCACTACTATAGCCATAACTCCTAAAAGAACAATTCCTAAAGCAACTGTTCCTGCGACAACTAAAGTGTTAGTCTTTTTGCCATCTACGGTGTATTTAGTGCCTAGTAATTGCGAATTAGCTTTTGTTTCTGCTGTTTTTTGCCAAGTATTTGTTATCATTCCAAGACCTGTTAACGCTGCCGAAATAATTCCCTCTTGCGAAGATTGTCCTTCTGTTTCTATTAGGTTGCTGAATTTCTCTCCTGATGCTTTTTTAAGCATTTCAAGAATAGTTTCTGTAAATGATGCGCTTTTCGACATTGCAACAATAAGAAAATTGTACAAGTCGTTTGAGGGTTGTGTGTCCTTAATGTTATACCCATTTGCTCTTAAAGCAGAAATAACACCACTTCTATTGATTGATATTAACGCCTTTAATGCTTTTTCTTGTAATTTTATGTTGCTTTCCATTGTGCTTATTTTTTAATTGTAGTTTTATAATCTTTGTTGCATGAAGCTATGTTATTAGCTTGGAACTTATTAATGAAATCATCAATAAATTTATAACGCTTCATTGACAATTGAGGGTCAACACCATCTTGATTGAACACTTTTAAATAAACTGTGCGTGCATCAATAGGTGGGTAGCCAAGTCCTAAGTAAATATACAAAGCGTTAATGTCGGCTGCGAACTCATTCTCTATTGCTTTGCCGAACTTTGGATTGATATATTTATGAGAAAATTCGTGCATCAAAATAATAAACCTTTGAGGAACGGTGTAGTCTTTAAAAATCTGTTTGCTGATATGAATAGTTCCTGTATCATGTCCTATACGTGCAGGAGTATTAACCATTTGCTTCGTTTTCTTATCAATGATGAAATCTTGGAAGTCAATAGTGAATTTTCCTGAATCATCTTTATATTGTCCTGTTGGCAAAAATCCTACGTTCTTGCAAAATAATTCCGCAAATTCAACAAATGCTTTGGTTTCAGCATCCATCCACACATCA
>JBAXCL010000197.1:0-1632 GCA_037141515.1 archaeon | reverse complement strand
GAATAATTATTAATATACTTTTCTCTAATCCGCTTTGTAGCAATAGCTCATTCATAGTTATTTATTATAAATTTTGAGTTTATTATAGCCTTTTTGCAATGTTTAGTCTATTTTCCAAAACACAAAAAACCCCGCTCTAGAGCGGGGTTTTCGTGATTTTATAGAAGAGTAAACTCTTATTTTAGAGTTACTTTACCACCAGCAGCTTCAATCTCTGCTTTTAATTTTTCTGCATCTTCTTTCTTCATATCTTCTTTTACAATCTTAGGTGCACCATCAACCAAGTCCTTTGCTTCTTTTAAGCCTAAACCTGTTACAGCTTTGACTACTTTGATGACTGCAATCTTGTTTGCGCCAGCTTCTGTCAATTCAACATTGAAGCTAGTTTTTTCTTCGACTGCTTCAGCTGCTGCAACTGGAGCTGCGGCTGCTGCTGCTGGAGCAGCTGCTGAAACACCAAATTTTTCTTCTAAACCTTTTACAAGGTCGGCAACTTCTAAAACTGTCATTTTTTCGAGCATTTCGGCGATTTTTAAAGCATCACCCTTTAACTCGATGGATTTTTTTGAATCTTCCATTTTTGTATTTACTAAAAAAATATAATTTAACTAAATTAGGCTACTTTCTGCTCCTGAACTGCGTTCAGAAGGTAAACTAACTCTTGCATGTTGCCTTTTAAAACATACATAAAGCTTCTTAAAGGTCCGTTCATTACGCTCAATAATTGAGCCAATAGAACATCTTTGCTTGGCAAGTCGGCTAATGCTTGAACTTGTTCTGCAGAGATTGCTGTACCATTAAGCACTCCGGCAGTAATTTCCATTCTGACTTCTGCTTTCGCATTTTTCAAGAACTTACTTACTACTTTGGCGGTCTCACTGACTTTATCACTTGAGAAAATGACAGCGTGCTGCCCTAATCCCAATGATTTTACAGGAAGGTTGTTTTCTTTCAATGCTACTTCGAACAAAGAGTTCTTGACTAGATTGTAAGACGAACCTAAAGCCGATAGTTCCTTTTTGATAGCTGTTGCTTCATTAGGATTAACGCTTAAAGGTTTGACTACAAAAAAGCTTCCGTACTCCTGCAATTTAGCAGAGTAGTTAACGACCGATTCCTTTTTTTGTTGTCTTGTTTTGGCCATTGGTAATTAAAATAAATACTTTGTCCTTTTTAAAAGGGACAAAAATAAAAAAAGTGCCTAAACGGCACAATCAAATGAAATTCTAAAATGAAGATTTTCGCTTGTTTGTTCCCGTCTAGATGAGTCTTACAAATCTAAGTTTCGCTCATTGTCTGCAACAGAAATTACATATGAATAATACAGTAATTGGGGGTGTATTGTCAATCTCGACAAAGCATGCAAATACAATTATAAGTAGGCTTTTATTTCTGAAATATTTAATTCTGTTCGCTTATCAATATAGTCTCCGTTAATTTTTGCGTCCCCATTAATCCAGGCTTTGGTAGGGGAGAATCGGTAAACCCTACGAGGGCGTTCCCCTAAAAATTTAATGATTTCTTTTATCGGTTTATTTGAGCGGGTGTAGACGCATTTAAGAGCCACTGCCATATCGATTGGATTGTGAACCTCAATTGCTTTACCAGTAAAATAGATTCCAACGCCTGTAC
>JBAXCL010000196.1:0-1646 GCA_037141515.1 archaeon | reverse complement strand
GTCTAATTAAATTTGGTGTTGTTGCGAACGCTAATGCCGCTACAAGCAACTGGGCAAACGCTGCAGGAACAATAGGCAACGTAAGATTTTTAACAGGAAGTATTCCCCCAGCCAATGATCCTAATGGTTTCCCGATAGATGGGGATTGAAGTAATACAAGAAAAAGTAACAGTCCCAGAAATATAAAATTGTGCTTCCCAAAAAAATGAAAAACTTCATCATCGGCATTTTGGTGAGAGTTGAAAGAAACATGATCCTTGCGCCAGTAATAAAAATCAACAAGTAGAAAAGTTATTAAAAGATAAGTGTTAGCAACTAACCATTGGGGCCAAAGAGATATAGTCCAAAAGAAATCGATGCCATTAAGAAATCCTAAAAACAAGGGTGGGTCGCCTAAAGGTGTTAAAAGTCCTCCCATGTTTCCGACGATGAATATAAAAAATAAAACGAGGTGAACCTTATGGTTTCTATTTCTGTTAGCGTGAATGTAAGGTTTAAATAAAAGAATACTTGCGCCTGTTGTACCAAGAAAATTTGTAAGCAATGCTCCGCAAGCAAGTAATGCCGCATTTAATAAAGGGGTTGATTTCCATCTGAATTTTAAAACAATACCGCTTGAAACAACATAAAGCGAGCCAATTAAACTCATGAAACATAGGTAGTCTACTATGCTATGTTGAAAAGCATAAAGACTTTGGGAATTTGTTGCTTCCCTGATAGACCAAAGATAAATAACAACAGGTAAAGACAAAAGCAAAAGTACGATGCTTTTGTTTTTATCGGACTCCCAAAAATGGTGAAAAAACATTGGCCCTACTGCTATCAAAAATAATACACAGGCAAAAGGGATTGCGGTAAACCAAGAAACTTGGGTATCACCAGCCCATCCTGTCCCGAAGAGAATCAAATTAAAATTAAATAACAATGTTGAATCCGTTCTAATTGTTTGGCTCTTTTTTCCAAGAAGATGCATTTTGAAATAGATGCAAACTATCGGTAAAATTCAATTGCAAGTCCCTACGCCAGGCCCAATAGCGATCCAACTGCCAGAGAGGAATCAACGGAAGTTCCTGTTCAAAAAGAGAGATCATTATTTTTTTTGAAGCAAGCATTTCTGGAATAGTTGAAGCAAGCATGGTTGTTTTTGCAGTATCAAGTAAAGCTTGCAATTTTTGATTATGTTGGAGTTCTGTGTTATTGCTGCGGAAATAATTGAAAAGCAAAGGGTATAAAGAACAATTGTCGTCCGAATAATCATGCCATGCATAAGCAAGTTCGTAATCTCGGTCTTCGATGATTTTTTTAAAGTACAAGCTTGGATCGATAGGTTCTGGGATTACATCAATTGAAAGTATGGATTTTATTTGAGATGCTAACAAATCAATAGCTTGTGTAGTTTTTGCATCACCAGAGGGGAACTTTAACGAAATGGGGGTCTTAATTTGTCTGGGAATATTTTCAGCAGCTTGTGTTTGAAGGATTTTCGCCAAATCTTGCGACCAAGCGTTATCGGTCTTTTCTAAACCATTTGTAAAAGAATAATCTTTGGGGAAAATTAATTCTAATGCCTGATGTGCAGTTCCTTTTTCAGAACCTATCCAAACATCAGCGAGGATTTTTGATCTTAACAAAGAGTGGGCTATGGC
>JBAXCL010000195.1:0-1652 GCA_037141515.1 archaeon | reverse complement strand
CTCAAATAGAGGGGAAGATATTGTTAATGTATTTGAAAAGTTATGCCAAGATAGTCGAGTAAAGTTGCATTTTGAAGAATCTGTCCTTTCGGTAGCAAAATCTAAGGTCACGAAGGTCGCAAAATCCAAGATCTTAAAAGACAAAAACGCTGAGGTAAAAAGTAACTATACAATTCAATCAATACAAGCCGACGAGAAAAAAGTTAAATCTACGTTTGATATTTTGGTAATTACTACAGGTGGGAATGCTTATCAAGCAACGGGTTCAACTGGTGATGGATATGCCTTGGCTAAGTCGTTGGGACATAGTGTTACAAAGCTCGGTGCGTCCTTGAATAGTTTTTCGACAGAAGAAACTTGGTGTCATGAGCTTGCAGGTATTAGTCTGCCAGAAGCACGTTTTGACATTGAATTAAGTTCTGGCGAAAAAAAAACCGTAACAGGTCCAATGATTTTTACACATTTTGGCATTTCGGGACCGGTGGTATTTGCAATGGCTGGGCAAGTTGCCTTTGAAGATATTCTCGAAACAAAACCTTTAAAAGTAAAATTAATTCCAAATTCTCAATTGAATTTTGAAAATTGTAATGCAAGAATTTTGCATGAGATTAACAAAGATGGAACAAGACCTTTGGTAAATATAATTATGAGCTTTGTCCCTCGTAGACTTGCTGAAACTATCCTTGCTTTGACTGATACAAAAGTTGAGGTAGGAGCGGTTCTTACTAAGGAGAATCGATTTGCTATAGTGCGTTTGTTAACTGGAGAAATGGAATTAAATCTAACTACTAAAATGGCAGGTGCAGAGTTTGTAACTGCAGGAGGAATCGAGCTTGAGGAAATTGAGCGCAAAACTATGGAATCAAAGTTGAACAAAAATCTGTTTTTTGCGGGCGAAGTTTTGAATATCGATGCTGTTACTGGTGGTTTTAATCTTCAATCCGCTTGGGCTACTGGAAGAACTGCTGGGAGTGCAATTTCGAAAATGTTTTCTTAAATCTGCTTTGCAAACTTTGTTAACTAAAGATCAGTAGGCCAATTAGAAAGGAGCTACAATTCATTATAAAAGACAGAAAGAAGAGTTTCTTATTAGATTCCACCAAGGCAAGACTCAATAATCGCCACTCAACAAATACAACAACAATCTCGAGAAATATTATCAAAAATGTTTCGGGATTAATAATTGTAAAATATCTATTCGCTAGGAGGACTAGGTTCAACGATACGTTTGTTATAACATTGACCAAAATTACAGATTTGAATATTTCTTTTTTGCGATATCCAAACAACAATGTCACTCCACATTCAATAATAATGGTTAACAACAATGCGGTAATTAAGGGAATTACTATCATTTTTTCTTTGTTTTTTTATTCTTTTTTATCATTTTGTTCAGTACAAAAGCTGATGCAACAACTACTCCTGTACCAATAATTAAAACAATTACACATATTACTAGAACTAAAGGACTTGATATTATACTTACTGGACTAATAATATCAGCATGTGATTGTTGTTGGAAAACCATGGAACCCACTACAAGGCTCAGGATGAACGAAGATATTCTTGTTGCTACTCTCATAATTATATACAAATAAAAAATAAAATTATTTTCGAAAATTTTTAAGCAATGGCAAAGCAATATGTAAAGA
>JBAXCL010000194.1:0-1655 GCA_037141515.1 archaeon | reverse complement strand
GTTCCCAATAATGCTAAAAACCAAGCTAAATCTAGTTCCTGCATAGTGATACCTAATTGTTCAAGATTAATAATTAAGTTTAAAACTTTACCAATTAAAATGGTAAACTACTAAGACTTGGTTACCCTATAATGACACTCGGGTGCAACCCCTTATTTTAGAGAATTGCCTAGTTTAACAAACTGGACTGGAAGTATGATTAAGCAAAAAGTAATCCAAAAGTTTAATAAAAACAGCAAACATAGGGTTATTGATTACTTCTGGAAGAACCAAAAACTTAATTCATCCAGTATCATTGGCAATGAACCAAAAACTAATGGGTCTGAAGTTGAAGGATATCGATCAGATTCAATTGCGGCATTGGAAGCATTGCTTTTTCTCGCAGATGAACCCTTGGTAACAAAAAAAATCGCTTCTGTTTTAGGTTGTAAGAACAGTTCCGAAGTGCGAATTTTACTAAAAGAGTTGCAAAAAAAATACAAAGTTGAAAATAACAGCTTTCACATTGAAGAAGTAGCGGGTGGTTTTCAGTTGCTTTCAAAAAAAGAATTTCATCCGTGGCTTGCAAGAGTTTACGCACGTAATGTTGAAGTTCAAGTTAGTTCAGCAATGAAAGAAACTTTGGCAATTGCAGCTTACAGGCAACCAATAACTCGTGCAGATATTGAGCAAATACGCGGGGTTAATTCTTCGGAAGTGATTAGAAATTTAGTTGAAAAAAACTTGCTTCGAATCGTCGGAAGAGATGTTACTCTTGGAAGGCCTGTTTTATACGGTACAACGCGCAAGTTTCTACAAATTTATGGGTTGAAATCACTCAAGGATTTACCAAAAACAAATGAATATGGAACTCCCGGGGCCATTCCTGATGAAGATATTTCGTCAACCGAACAATAACTTTTCTCGTTTAATAAGATAAGCTGTGTCTAACTCTAAAATAAAACAAATTCCTGAAGACTTTTCTGTAGAAGAGCTAACAGAAACGTTGCCTTCCGGGCATGGCGGTTTTTCATTTTATTCGCTCAAGAAAAAAGGGTCGACCACTCCCGATGCAATTCAACGAATTCAAAAATCTTGGAAATTAGAAAGTAGGCAAATATCGTTTGGCGGCCTTAAAGACAAGCATGCAGTTACAACTCAATTTTTTTCAATTAAAAATGGCCCCAAAAAGAATCTAGATCTTTCAGATGTTATTGTGAAATATCTTGGTGAAATATCAGGGCCATACGATGCAAGCCATTTAGCTGGAAATCGTTTTGGTATCATCATAAGAAATATCAATTCAGACCAAGCTAAAAAAACAGATACCATAATTAATGCTTTGCCAGGGACAGGCATACCCAATTATTTTGATGACCAGCGATTTGGTTCAATTGATTCTTTGAAAACCGATTTTATTGCGAAAAAAATGATCCTTGGTGATTTTGAACAAGCATTAAAAATTGCGCTAACTTCGCCTTACACTCATGATAACAAGATGGCAAAAAAGGAGAAAACACTTCTGATTCAAAAGTGGGGAGATTGGGCAGGATTGAAGAATGTTCTACCGCGTGGTCATTCCCTATCATTGGTTGTGTACCTTTCGTTTAATCCCCAAGATTTTAAAGGTGCTGCTGAAAGGCTCCGGCCTGAACTTGGGGGGAATGTATGTTACC
>JBAXCL010000193.1:0-1660 GCA_037141515.1 archaeon | reverse complement strand
AAACAAGGGGTTTGGGCATTAAGTAACAAGGGATGGGAAACCACAATTAGTGAGACTCAAGCACATGAGTTAGCGGTCATGCTCAAAGGCAACAGTACTAAATTTTAACTTACAGAAAAAAAAGAACAGAAAAAAATATAAAAATGTTTGACGAATGACAACAACTGTTAAGAAATTATTCAACAAGTTTGGAATTGCAGAATTTTACCAAGTTCAGTGGAATACGACTTTTAATGAAACAGAACAAGGCGTATATATCGTTTCTACAAGTAACGATGCAGACAAAAATTTGGGCATAACTGACAAACCAACTTTTGACGACCAACAAATTGAACTTTGGATTAGTAAGTTGCCAGACTTCAAAGTTGACGGTATTACAGCAAATCTTAAAATTGTGAAAAACAGGTTAACTAACTTTTGGTTACCAGATGAGAGTATTTTATATATAGGAAAAGCACCGACACGAATAAGTAAAAAAGGAATAAAAAGCGGAATAAGTAAACGTGTAAGTGAATATTACAAAACAAAAATTGGCAACAGAAGCCCTCATTCAGGTGGTCAATGGATTAAAGCACTTAAAGACTTAAACACATTTACGGTTTATTATGGTTGTTGCAACAAACCAGCAGAAACAGAAAGTAAAATGCTTGAGTTTTTTATGAGTAATGTTAGTAAATCAACTTTATCAAAATTACATGATAAGGACTTACCAATACCATTTGCCAATTTAAAATTCAGTATAGACAAAAAGCACGGACTA
Source organism: archaeon (assembly GCA_037141515.1). GTDB lineage: Archaea > Iainarchaeota > Iainarchaeia > Iainarchaeales > JAAZKV01 > JAAZKV01. The sequence continues at coordinate 900 of JBAXCL010000193.1, read as the reverse complement.
GAAAACCAAAGACTTAAAAAAGGAACTTCTAAAATATTAATATGAAAGCATCTTTTCACTACGCAGTTAAAGTTAAACTCATTCGTTATGAAACGAAAGACGATATTGATTTCATTGTCTACGAGAAAGTTTATAAAAATGAAAATCCTATTCTTGCAAGACAAGAGGCATTTACGGAATATGAAGAATGGATTAAAGATTTATATACAGGAATGGGGGAAAAAAGAGAATATATAACTGATAAGCAAGCAAGAATTGATCTGCAAAAATTCACAACTCCTTTGGAAGAATATAATATTCAAATTGACAAGAATGAATTTAATTTTAACAGTTCACTAGGTTATGGTATTGGTGTATATTTAATCATTGACAAACCATATTTTCAATCATATTTAAGCGAAGATATGTATGATAAGCAAGGAGATGAACACTTGCTTCATGGCATCGGAACTTCTGACCAATACAATGACCCTTTGGAAATAAGTAGTGCTCTCAACCAAGAAATTCTTTACTATCAACATTACAATTACAATAAAGGTGGTTTTGAAAGAAAAGCTAATTTTTATGATTGGGATTTAGGCGACACCGAAGAAATTTCTTTTTTAGAAACCCCTTTTGACTGGACAGGCTTAGATGTAAAACCAGAAGAAGAACCAGAAAGAAAAGAGCAAAACAGATCACAGAGAATACAAGAAATAATTGCAAATGGTGAAGGCAATAAAGTTGAATTTAAGCCTTCACTTCTTTACAACTTCAAAACAGGCAAAGCAGGAATAAGTGTGAAAGCTAAAATTGCAACAGCAATTTGTGCTTTCCTAAATGCTAACGGAGGATTATTATTCATCGGTTTAGATAATGATGGAAAGCCTCTAGGATTAGACAAAGATTTTGGTTTGGCAG
>JBAXCL010000192.1:0-1666 GCA_037141515.1 archaeon | reverse complement strand
CAACAATTCCTAGAAAACATAGAGGAAATTGTAGAAACTCCGCCAACGCCTTTTCATCAACTTGCCTTCTTTAGAATAAACAAATTCGTACATGGTAAAAGTCTGTTTCCATATTATTATGTTCATCTTGGAAAAGCATCTATAAACCAAATAAAAACTGGAAGCTTCATTGAAGACCTAGTCCTACAAGACTCCCCCGCAATTTATGCAATCCAATCATTCTGGGTGCCCAAAATAAGAAAACCTACTATAAAATGTCGTTGGGGCAAAATAATTTTGTTATTCTCTATCGAAAGATACGAAAGCGGAATCAAATTACACCTATACAAACTAAGAAAATAAACACGCCATCTGCAATAATTGCAGAAAACATTCCAAAATACAATCTATTACAAAACAAAAACTCTTAAATCCAGAAACAAGCTTGCAATAATATTGCTTGAAAAACGAGACACATCTCCCTCTTTGCTAAAAGCAGAAAACAAAAAAACCCAAAGTCTCTAAAAAGGCCGCCAACAAGGAAATTATCAGGACACCAAAGTCTTTTTCAAAAAAACTTGAACGCGAATTACTTTTCTTGCGGATTCAACAAATCATAGCGCAAACTAATTGTTTCTCTCTGTCCCTTGCTAATAATTTCTCTGCTTCCATCTGGCTTTTCACGCCAAAGCTTAACCCGCGTCTGGTCTTGCACCGTATTAATCACAAAACCTTTCTTCAAATAAAAGTCAATGGATTTTGGATAAGAATCAACTATCAAAAATCGACAACCAACGCTTTGAGCATTTTCAAGAACCAAACCAACAACATACCTCAACATTGTCGTGCCCACATGCTTGTTGGCATAATCCTTGCTAACCGCAAGCCTGCCAATCTTCACGGCAGGAAAATCACTATAACCAGCAGTAATATGCAAATCGCCTTTCTCATTGTTATTAACCCGCAACCTATCATTGAGCGTTGTCACGTAACCAATTACCTTACCTGTTCCTTTGAGAACAGCAACATGTGTAACGTTAATGTTTTGATTTTGTTGAGCTAAAGCGTCTTCATTCAAAAAAGAATCAAGGTCTTTATCGTCCTTCAAGTCCCCGCAACGAAAGCTATTTACATCATGCTCCGAAGATAGCTTTTGTATTTCAAACCAGTCAATCTCCCTCATCAGCCTTGACAAGGCATCATCAGAATTAGCGTGATTATTCACCAAAAATCACTTGTTTTTAGAAAAAAGTTTGTAGATGGCTCTGCTCTTTTCAAGTTCCTGCTCTTTCCTTGCATCGAATTTCACATTCTGGAAAGACTCCCAAAACGCCTTCGCATCATTATTCTCCAAAACAGGAGTAGGTTCAATCGGTTTAGCCACATTATCAACTCAATACACATAACTTGAATAGACAAGTATTAAATCCTATCTCTAAAGCAATATTGCTGATGCTATGAAATCTCAAATCCACATATCAAAAATCTTAGAAAAACAAGTAAAATTAGAACAAGAATTCGCCGCATGGGACAAACTCAGTGACGAAGCACTTGCCAACTTTGAAAAGAATCACAAATAAAAATAATTGACAAAATGCTCAAAAAATACTATAATTCTAAACTTGCGCAACCATTTTTCTTTTCGGTAATCGGCTTTGTTTAATACTTAACTTTGCCACTTTTTGAG
>JBAXCL010000191.1:0-1685 GCA_037141515.1 archaeon | reverse complement strand
GAAACATAAAAATAAGGCTTTTCATAGAAATCTAAGAGGATTTCTACACCGCCGGGCGCCACAAAAAGCATAAATACCAAAAAACCCTTAGTATACTTTAAGGAAAAAGATTTATTATGGACTTTAAACTTGATTTTGGGCCGTGGGAATCAATCTTTTTGGGCAAAGTATACAATCATGATGTTGAAATCGCAGTAAATCCTGATCACTTTTATATTGTAATTATTTATGATAGGCGTGATGGGAAGGATGCAGGAGCAGTAATTGAAGGCTATAAAGCATATTTGGCAAAAGGCGGGATGGAATCATTCTTACAGACAATGCCTAGAGTTTGTTTTGGGATTGAAAAAAACTTTGGGGATAAAACAAGCAAATTGTTCTTTTTGTCGTTCGACCCGATTTATGTTGATTTTAAGCAGGAAGACTTTGTAAGAAAAATTGATAACATAATAAGGAAAACCGAAGAAAGTGCAGTTACAATACTTGACCTCGCAAGAGCATCATCCGTTGAATTAATTGAATTATCAAATTCACCAAAAGAAGAATATGCTGCAGTTCTTGGAGACCCCTTATCAATGATGGGGATGGTTGTTGGGAGAAAAGAAAATCAACTCACAAAAATGGATTTTTCCGAACAACGCGAGGAAATTGAAGAAACACTTCCAATATTACAATTAGGGTTAAGTAAAACAAGAGAAATAATTAAAGAACCTGCAAAAAATATTTACTGCGCTCAAATTATTGGGGGCGGGTTTGCTCAACTTTATGCAGCCTATGTTGTAGCGGAAAACTTCTTACTAGAAAATATCCCTGTTTTGATAATTGATGACGCAAACTATTTTATGCAGTTAGGTGTTGTTTCAAATAATGCAACTGGTTTAAGGGAAGAATTAGTCGATTTTGAATCAATGGCATTTCCAACAAAACCGCTTAAAGTAAAGGAAGGAATATGTGTTTCAATAAAAGATGCGGATCTTGTTTTATTGCTTGAAATGATTGGATTAAAGGATTCTGAATTCATAAAAAATTTATCTCTATTTTGTTTCACTGCGCAGGCAAATACTGTTAAAGAATTAATTGACAAAGTCCTTTCAACAAATGATGTTTCTGATTATGAAAAACTAAGAATGCAAAGAATGCTTGAAATTGTTTCACAATCCTTTAAAGGAATTTTTGGTGAAGCTATTCCTGCTGCAGAATTACTTAAAGCCATTCCAGGTAAGCTTGGCAGAGCAGTTATTATTGATACGAAAGATCTTTTACAGGAAGAAAGAACTGTGTTTGTTGATACACTAATTAGACAACTAACAAAATCTGCGATAGATGGAAAAGCAAAAAAATCTATTTTAATTATGCCAAATTTGGATTTAATTGTGAAACAAAACCCGGAAAGAGTGGTTAATGCATTACTAAGATTACAAAATAGGGGAGTTGGATTTGTAATTGGTTCAATCGGAGAACTGCCAAATGAACTTTCCGCTGCATTTTTGACAAAATTAAGTGTAGTTGCTGGCAAAGATGTTGCTGTTTCAGTAAAAGGAAAAAGAAATTATAGAATAACGCTAAGACCAACGCTAAGCGGAAGTCCGAAAAACTGATTACTTATTTTGTTACTTTTTCTTTTAGTCTCTTATCAATCAAATCCCGAACTTGTGTTAGAGTTGCAAACTCTAAAGGATTAATAG
>JBAXCL010000190.1:0-1701 GCA_037141515.1 archaeon | reverse complement strand
ACAATTACATTGCCAAAATATTGTACCCAATATAACCCCTTTTGTCCCAGAGTCAGCTAAGGCATAAGCATTAAATATACAAAGTACTTAGTTATATTAGTGTTTTCGAATGGAATTTGATTTTGGAAAGATTGTTGATTTTAGTCTATTTAAGTGGGCAAAAGAAGAAGGTATTTGGAAATATTTCTTAGCCTTGTTAGTTTTTACTGCAGTAATTTCATTTTCTACTTATTATATGATGGGGACTTTGCTTTCTCCATTTTCTGCACTTCAAGATCAGTCAGTAACTGAAGCGATTAATGCAATTTTTCATTTCTTCACTTTTATCTTTTTCATAATAATAGTTTCTGTTGTATTTGGGGCTGCATTTAATTATTTACTAATCGCGATGGCGCTTAGAGCCAAAGGGAAAAAATTTGTTGACTTTGGGGCAAAACGCTGGTTGGGGATTATTGTTCTTGGGATATTGAATTTTTTCGCAGCACTATTTTCAGTATTCAAACTTAAATTGCTTGTAGTTGGGATAGTTGGTTTAGTTTTAACAGGCATTTCGGTTATTTTAATTGTTATGAGTGGAATTGGCGGAAATTGGGGTATTGCTGTTTTGGCGCTTTTGTTTTTTTTACTTGGATTAATTCTATTAATGGTTTATTTAATAATAGTAGTTTACAATTGTTTGCGATTATCTTTTTCATCAATTGTTTTCATTGAAAAAGAACTTGGTTTTGTAGAATCAATGCATAAGTCTTGGGAAATGACGCATGGAAAGGTTTTGAATATACTTGTTGCGTTAATCCTAATCGGGCTTATTGCGGCAGTAATTTCTCTTATTGGATCATTTCCTTTATCAGTTTATAATTTTGTAGCGGGGATTTCAAGCGGGGGAATGATTGGAATTACTAATTTGTTTAATCCACTTTTCTTGATTCTAAATATTCCTGCTTTAGTAACTTCTACAATTGGGGCAATTATTAGTGCATTTGGGCTAGTCGCAATTTATGAGCAACTTCAAGTTAATACAATTAGTCTTACTAAACCAAAGAAGTTGATTGCAAAAAGACGCGCAACAAAAAAATAACTCTTTTTTTAGAATATTTTATTCATAATGCAAAAGATTTCGGCATGAGTCAAATTTTGTTATTGTGTGATTCTTATTTTAATTTGGCGCAAAAACCCTAAAAACCCACAAGTAACTTGTTACAGTTAACAAGCGAAAAGTATTTATATTGGTTATTGGGGTAGTATATAGTAAGCGCCCTTAATCTTTTTTATTTTGGGCCAATAGCTAGGAGTTGTTTTTAGTATGAATTTTGCATCAAGAATTGGGGTTATTTTAGCAATAATGATTATTTTTGCAGGCGCAGCATTTGCTTGTAATATTAGTGTTGGTTCTTTAAATGTGGGTGTAAAAAGCGAATATGATAACCAATTCAGCGAAAGCATTAGCGCGCCTCAAGATTCAGAAATAAGTGTCCAAACAAATTTCTATGTCAATAGCTATTCCGGCACTGATTGCCCTGCAAATATAAGCGCAAAGGCTATTGTGGAAAGATATAATGAAAGTACTAATTCGTGGAGCCAATATTTAACATTGTCTCAATTGAATCGGACGCTGGCAAATGGTACTGTGCAACTAGGTTGGACTGATGCGTTTAACACAGGAAGTAATTCTAATTATACTCAATACAGAATAATTGGCAG
>JBAXCL010000189.1:0-1706 GCA_037141515.1 archaeon | reverse complement strand
TAGCAAGTCCGATTAATTTATTTTTTTTATTTTCTTCTTGAATAATCATTATTTTACCAATAAAGATAAAGTTCCGCCCGTTCCAAGAATTTTCTTAATGTAAGAAAAGGTAATTCCAACCTTTGTACAAACTGTTGAAGTGTTTCCCGCAGGCTTAGTTCCTACTATGTATTTGTAGTAACCTTGATTGTAACGAACAATAACGTGGTCTAGGCGTATTTTCTTTACCATCACAGAAACTTCTTCTGTTTTCAATTCTCCGCCAAATATACTTGTCGCAGGAGCGATAACAACTTTTTCCGTAACAGTTTCTTCATCAATCAATATCCCCATGTAGAGAGTTCCCATCAAAATATTAAATTCGGGCTTCTTTAAATCGGCAGTTGTTACCACAGGGTTAGCCCAATTTATGTTTGGTAGGTACTTTAATATTATCGCTTTTTCTTGTGCGTTAAGCCTACCTTTTTTTATTTCCATCTTAATAACGTCTTGTGCCGTTGTTGGATTTACTTGCATTAATCCTACGGAAATACCGCCCATTATGTTAGGGTCGCCATTGCTCTCAACAAATATGAAAGACTTTATAAGTTCGGGCTTCACATTGGTTATAGCTGCAATATTGTTGATGTATGCACCATATTTCAATTCAATGGTAGCAAGTGTCATTTTTACTTGTGCAACTTTTGTAGTGGTATCATAAAAACTTTCGGGCAAAGAAGGAATATCAATTATCGAATCGCCTACTTGAAATTCAACCTTCGTAGTATTACCCCCAATACTTGAAGTCGTAGGGTTCGTGTTGAATTTTATTCTCCTATTACGTTTGCTTTCGGCAGTAGCACTACTCGATAGCTTTTTGTAAAGGAAGTAAGCACCGCCTAATAGTGTAAGCGATAGTAATGAAATGATTATGACTTTTTTTGCGTTCATGTTTTATTATTTTGATTTCCTAGCCTTTGCTCTTTCTTTGGCGGTAGTTTTTTCTTTTTCCAAAGTTTCTAAGATTTTCAACATATCCTTTTGGAAATTGGTAATAAATGTCTGTTCAAACTTGCCTGTAAGAGCATCTTTTATTTCGGTTAAAGCATCAGCGAAAGAACTAACCGCTTGTTTCATTTTAGCAATATTCAAAGTGCCTTTGTCTTTGTTATATTTGATTGCAGAAACTATTACTTGCTCAACTTTTTCTGTTGCTCTTTGAAGAACGGGCTTAGTCTTTTTTCCTGCATTGGCTTTAGCTTTGGCTCTGCGTTCATCGTATCTTCTCTTTAACTCTTTGCAGTCTATTTCCTTCAAAGGTTTTTTGTCTTTTGTTGCAACTTTTTCAACCTTTTCAGCCTTTGCCTTTGGCTCTTTCACTTTTTTTCCTTTTGCTTTAGGTTCTGCTTTTGCAGGGGCTTTTTCTTCAAGTGCTGCAATTTGTTTTTCTACGTTAGCAATAGTATTTGTGAAAACAACTTTTGCTTTGGCATCATTTGTCTTTTCTGCTGCTGCTAACGACTTTTTTAGTTGCGCTAAATCTGTTTTTAGTTCGGTTAATTTTGGCATAACGTGGTTTTGTTTAAATTTTTCTATTAAATTAAGTAACATTTCCCTTGCAGGTTTTTTTGTGGTTGTAGCAAGGATTTTCTCAACCATTTTAATATCTTTTGTATAATCTCTTTTTATCATTTTGTAAAAATATTGCTTTTTTCTTGACTTTGCTT
>JBAXCL010000188.1:0-1712 GCA_037141515.1 archaeon | reverse complement strand
TTGAAAATCTAATATGCAACAGAAGAAATAAAAAAATGGTCCAAGACATACATCAAAAGTTTAAAGAGCAAGACGAAAAATTAGATATGATTATTAAATTGTATAGCAGTAGAAAATAGTTCTTGGCATTCACAAGAAAAAGAATTATCTTTGCTGCTTGTTCATAGTTATATTTTTAGAGTTAAAATTGTTTGTACAGAAAAGCCCGATTAATTTCGGGCTTCTTTGTTTTAGGACTTCTCGCTGTAGGATATTATTGAATTGACTTTATACAACTCATACCATCTTGTTCTTTTCTTTTCCACCTCCTCTTTGCTTATTAGGTAGTTACAAAACTTTAGCGTATGAATTTTGTCTGTCTGTTTATATTTTTTAGAAACTTCGTCATATTCGCATTTGTAAATATCTATCCTAAAAATACTCAATGTTTTCGTTGTGTTCATAGTTTTCTCTCTCTTTTGTTGTTAGTATAATTCCTATTAATCTTTCTGTGTGTTCTATGCAATTTTCTTTGCATTTGCTAGGTTCTTGGTGGAACACGCACCAACCACTACCATCGGAATGTTCGTTTGTGAACAATCCACAATTTCCGCAGCATTCTTTTGTTTTCATTATTTAGCAGCTAACAAAATTAATAACGCCAACGAAACGCCTTTAAATACTAAAGCAATTCTTTTCTGTTTAATCACTTCTTTGTCTTTAATGATTACGGCATCTTTAAGCCCTTGCACTTCGGTATTGGAACTTTCTTGCTTAAATTTCATTGCCTCAATTATTTTGTCCTTTTGGGCTATGATTTTGCTTTTATTCATGCTTTCTTCAAGAAGCAAAGAAGTAAGATTGTCTAGGGTATCTGAAAGTTGCTCGTACATCACTTTATCTTCATAACAAACATTGGATTGAGTAATTTGATTAGGAGTTACGCATATTCTTGTTTTGCCTTCCACTTCAATTTTAATCGGCTTGGTAGTGTCGGGGTTATTTTTAGCGAATACCTGCATAGATTTGTCCTCTGTTAGTTTTTTAAGTGCTGCCACTACGATAACATTGGTTTGCCTTATTTTTGCAATAGAGGCGTTTAAATTGGCTTGTTCTTGTTTGCCTTTTTCAATGACTATGTTTGTGCTATCGGCATAATGGTTAGAAGCCTTAATAATAGAATCCTTTTCGTGTTTAAGTTTTTCGATTTGAGGGTTTGTTGTATCTTGTATTAATGGGTTTGAGCATCCTCTTTCAAAAAGAAGGTAACACGCAACTGCAATCACAAGGATAATTAAGAATGGTTTTAAAAATTCTTCGTAAAGAAATTTGATTTTTGTTTTCATAGTTTTTTTGGTTTTTAATTAATCTTTTATTTCCCCTAAAGCATCTACGTTTAGTTTTTCTGTATAGTCAAGAATAGTTCCCGTAAAAACATCGCCCCATACCTTGACTGCCTTTCTTGTTAAATCAATTACTTGTTCCCAATATGAATATTCAGCCCCCATGCAGCCAAGCGACCAATTATTTATTGGAAATCCTTTACTCCCTTTATTTGACATTCTGTGCCAATGAGTACCGAAAATTTTATTGTCTTGTTCTTGAACTTCGTCAATTACCAAGTCTTTATCTCCATCACGCCAATAGCTGATTCCTTTGATTTGTTGAAAATAAGGACAAGTAGAAAACCCCGTATAACTATCAATAAATTTCCACGTTCCTCTGTATTGGTT
>JBAXCL010000187.1:0-1739 GCA_037141515.1 archaeon | reverse complement strand
ACAAAAACGAATGAAAGAACTTTACAAAGCGAAAGGATATTCTGAAGATTGGATAGAGAAAAGAGTACGCGGAATAGCAATACGACAAGAACTAACTGAAGAATGGAACAAAAGAGGAGTGAAAGAAGAAAAAGAATACGCTATTTTAACGAATGAAATAAGCAAAGCAACTTTTTGAAAAACAGTGCAAGAATACAAACAACTCAAGCAACTCAAAAAAGAAAATCTCCGAGACCACATGAATGACTTAGAACTAATTTTTTCAATGCTTGGCGAACGCGCAACTACGGAAATTGCACGAGTAAAAGACGCACAAGGCTTTGACGAAAATACGGTTGCAGCGCGCAAAGGCGGAAAAATAGCTGGAGATGCTAGAAAGAACTTGGAAATTGAAACAGGCAAAAAAGTAACCACTGGAGAAAACTACCTAACCGAACAGGAAAAAGATAAAAAGAAAAGGCTGATAAAATGAAGAACAATAAAAATCAGCCAAAACGATTTCGAATGCACTCTTGTATGAGATAAAGCTGGAAACCTGTCTAAAATCGGAGAAATTCCCGGCCGATCCGCATTACTGTTGCTTAAAATTTATTTATTGCACAGTATTGGAAAAACCCCTAAAATGGAGAGCATTAACAAAAAGCAACAGTTATAACCATTTTTAACTAAAACAGCAGTATTTATTGTTTTTGGTGTTAACTATTATTATGTTCATTTCGAAAAGAAAGGTTAAGTCCAAAGATTACTTTTACTTAGAGGACAGACTGTTCGGCAAGAGGATTAGTTTTTTTTTAGGGCCTAAAAAAACTTTGACTAAAAATATTGGCGAGGCTTTTGATTCTTTGATTCAACAAACTGCTCTTGAGAATTTGAAATTTTCTCAAAAAGAGTTCAAAACAAACAACTTGTCTTTGAATGAGTCGTTGGTGCTTGAAAGGTTGAAGATTGATTATTCTTTGTTGAGTTATTTTTTTCCTAAAGAGTTTGAGTCCTTTAAGGAGGATGAGTTTGTTAGGTATGCACAAGGAAGTGCTTCGGTTGAGGGAAACTCTTTAAGTTTACAGGAAGCAAATTTGGTTTTAAGCAAAGGAATTTCAATTTCGGGCAAGAAAGTTGATGAGATAAGGGAAATCGAAAATATGCGTTTTGCTGCAAAAGAATCAAAAAATATTACTGAATTGAATGAAAGAAACATTAGGCGTATTCACTCAGCGATAATGCGCGGCTTTGATGATAAAAAGCCAGGAGAATATCGTGATGGCCCGATGTTCATTACTGGCTCGGCAACCAAACCACCAAGTGCAGAACAAGTCCCAAAAGAAATGGAAAAACTAATTAATTGGCTTAACAAAAGCAAAGAAATTAAACCCCCCATTGAATTAGCGGCAGAATTCCACGCCCGATTTGAAGAAATTCACCCTTTTTTAGATGGAAATGGCAGAACAGGACGAGAAGTGCTTAATGTAATTCTCCAAAACGCAGGTTACCCAAGAGCGATAATCAACCTTGAAAATAGACAAAGTTACATTGTTCTACTTGAAAGACTCCAAGTGAACAAAGAATACAACAAATTTTCAAAATTCATTTATTTGTGTTTAGAAAAAAGAGCACAAGAACTAAGCACAACAATAAAAGAAAACAGACAAAGTATTCTAAAAAAACTTTTGAAAAAGGCGATTTAGATGAATAATGAAACAATCAAGACAAAACAGGTTCGAATTTGCTTTTGTGAATATGAC
>JBAXCL010000186.1:0-1761 GCA_037141515.1 archaeon | reverse complement strand
TAAAATAGCTGATACCAAAACCCGCAACCCCGCCTACCATTGCTGCTTTGCCGATATTTTTACTACTATCTTTCAAAGATTTTATGCTAAAATTAGCAATAGAGGCGGTTTTATCGCTTTCTACTTCATCAATCTTTGTAGAAGGTTTTGATTCTTCGCTTGTAGCTTCCTCTTTTAGCAAAGAAGATTCTAATTCTTTTTCGTTCATTTCTTTTAGTAAATTAGTTGGAACAATAAAATGTCCTGATACAAGCATCATCGCAGCGAATTTTACTCCTTCTGCTTGCTTAGGTTTGTAAGGCTCGGCTTCCACCATGTCGCCTTTTTTGAAATTGTAAAAATCAGGGTATTTGTTTTCTTCGCCCTTCTTGGCTTTGTTAATGCCTCTGTAATTTTTTTCTAATCTGTAAACTCCCATGACTATACCGCTTTAATTTGTGGAACACTTGATTTTGATTTTGAGTAAAAATATACGCCTGCGATGATAGCCCCAACAACAAGAACGCCACCGATAACATAAAGAGTGGTATTTGAGCCACTACCTGCGCCTAGCTGTGCTGTCTTGTAAGCCATTACTGATTGCATAAGTTTAGAATTTTCAACTTTCTTTTGTGTGTCTGCATCTTTAAAAGAAGTAGCAAAAGAAAAAACACTTCCTATCGCGCCTGCAATAGCACTTACGGGGTCAGAACCTACCGTTACTTTAGGGTCAACGGCATTGCTAAATTTTTCATCGCCTAAAAAACTTGATTCCAAACCTTTGTTTTTTTCTGTAATCAAATAAGCAATACCTATGTGAAGTCTGCGATTTTCTTTATTATCAATAATAACCTTTACAATTTCGGTGTCAGAAGGGCGTTTGCCAATCTTTATGCCTATCTCTTTTAGCATCGCAAGAACTTCTTTTTTCTTCTTTGCAATAAGCCAACCTAATTCATTAAAAATTAAGTCTTTTGTAATTTCGTTATCTTTAGCCTTGTAAGCCCCTGCGAAACTCATGTAGAAAGTGTCTTGTGGATATTTCATGAGAATTATATTTTTTTAATAACTATTGCCAATATCGTTATCGCTACTGCCCCACCAATAATGTAAGGTAACTGCGCTTTAAAGTCAAATTTAAAAGTTTCGCCTTCGGTTGTTCCAACGGCACTACTTGTTTTTTCAGAACTATCACAACTGAATTTCATTCCTGTTGCACTTGAAGTTGCTTCTTGCTTTTGTTCTTCAATAAACAACGCCCTGTCGGGGTGTATTAATGCAAATTCCCTTAACGCTTCTTCTCCATTTTTGTAAAGAATTTCATTAAGAGTGTGAAACAAGTCTTGGTAAGAAACGGGTTTATAACCATGTTTAACGGCTAAATTGTGTGCTTCTTCCGTAGAGTTGATAGTAAGGTATCTTGTGATTGGTATTTTTTTCATTGTCATTTTTATTTTATGTACCAATTCATGAATAAAAGCGTTGAAATGGTCATAGAACCGCTATTTGAGATAATTTTTTGGTTGGTATAAATTTCTTAAATTGGCACTGAAAACCATCATGGCTCCAATTACCATTACCCAACGAAACGCCTCAGCGTAAAATAGTACTCCAACCAAAGTTATCAGTGGAAGTCTAAAAAAGTCTAAGGTCACGACGATACTCAGATCTGTTTTCTGCATCGCTTTACTCATGCAAAAGTGCGATGTAATAGAAGTTAAACCAATGATCATCAACCAGCCTGATTGAACTACATCAGGCCAAATAAAATGGTTAATGGGC
>JBAXCL010000185.1:0-1768 GCA_037141515.1 archaeon | reverse complement strand
GCCTGAGTGGCAGTATCGGCAATAACAAAGCATTGTGCTATTTCGTTAATTGGCAAGCCAGATTGTGGATTTAATAAATGATGAAATATCCCCACTTTGCGAGCCCAGCCTCCAGAGCCACATATGCTTTTATTCAACAAATCCACTGTACCTAAAGCTGTTTCGGCAGAAATTCTTTGATTAGGTAGTTGGGCTTTATACAAAGCAAGTTTCCAGGGTAAATTCCCCGAATTAATTCCATAACCGCGCACATCCCCTCCTGCATTAATTAAGAAGCCTTCAAAATCATACTTTTCTAAAACAGCAAAGGCTAAATCAATCGCATAGCCTTTACCAATACTCCCCAGGTCAATTCGCTGTTGCTTTTGTAAATATATTGTAAGCTTTTTGCTATCAAATTTTACCTCTTTAAAAGAGGGTCTTCCTTGTGCCAATTTAGAAATTTCTTTGAATAATCGAGGATCTGCAAGTTTAGAAAAATCTTGTTTTTTATCATACCCATAGGCCTCAAGCAAGTCTATAATTGTTGGGTCATAGGCGCCATTTGTAATATTTGCTACCTCAAAAGCTTTTGTTACCAAATCAAAAAGCTCTTTTGAAACTACAAACGCCTTTCCTGCAGCCGCATTTAATTTGCATAATTCACTCGAATTTAAAAAACGAGAAAAATTATCAACAACATAAGCAAACTTTTCAAACGCTTTTTGGATTTTGTCTCTGGTAAAAACAGTCCCCTTGCTTGAGACTACCTGGATTCTGATGATGGTATTCATAAACACCCGTTCATCGCTGAAGGTCATAGTCTTTTTTCTTTTTCAAAAAATAGAAACCAACAACAACGAATATCGCTCCAAGCATAATAGAACCAAAAGTTCCTAAATCATCACTAATACCGGTTCTTGGGGTTATACTACCACCACCCACCATTGTTGGTTTAATTGTAGGCCTGGCAGTTGGGGATTTAGTTGGCGAGGTTAAAACCGTGTTTGTTGAAACAGAAATATTAATAGAATTTGAAATTTTTAAAATATTTGTGTTTGAACTATCAATTAAACTGCTGCCTTGCTTTGTAATTGAAAATTCACCAACTCCATCGCTCAAAGCCTCAACTTCAAACTCAGCAATGACACGGTTATTAATAGGTGCCGTGCCAGTATCAGAAGAAGCTGCTTTAAAAGTTAAATTCCCAGCACCTTCATTGACCTCGTTGGTTTTAGTTAAAAAATAATTATTCGAATATGGGATTTGCAACCCGAGCTTGCCCGAATCTCCATCAACAACTTTAAACAAAGCCTTGTTATAACTTATAACAAAAGAGAATTCTTTGATTTCTTCGGAATCTGTAGAAATAACTACACGGATTTTTGCCTTTTCTCCTTTTTTAATAGAAATCACACTGGTTTCTAGTGAAATTGAAGGGCCTCCGGTCTCGACAATTGGCGTTGGCGTAATTCCGCCATTAGGCGGAATAAATGGGATAGTCGGCGAAACAATATCGTCGGCACCTATAGCTCTAGCAATTGTAAAGATATCCATACTTTAGATTGTACAAAACTGAGCTTTTTTGTCAAAAGGCTAAAGGATGTGCCAGACAAAGTTTTTTTACTTCACGGGCTACAGTCTTGATTAATCCAGACTTTTTAACCTTATTTTCAAATTTTTCAAAATCTAAATCACTCCATTTTTTTACTTCGTTAACTACCAGATTTATCCAGCCGGCAATTTTTATCATATCTCTTTCTTTAAGGCCTCTAGTAGTAATTAACGG
>JBAXCL010000184.1:0-1815 GCA_037141515.1 archaeon | reverse complement strand
ACACTACAATTTCTTGTCGGAGCACCACTACATGAACCTATTTTAAGTGTGCTTATTGATGGGAGATTGTATGAGTTTGAAGAAGTCAAGGTTATTACAGCCCCATTAGGTATAGCAAAACTTGGATATGCCCAAGTCCTAGCAGCCGCATTATAATTTATATCCACGCTGTACCCAACCTTCGCAGTGGTTGAATATTGAAGTGATGGAAATAGTACCGAGATGGTAGTTTGTGATCCAGAGTATGCAAGATATAAGGGCGTATTTGCAATAAGCTTTATTGCGCCAGTTGTTTCTAGCGGCGATCTTAAATTATTAAAATTATTATTTTGATCTAATTGTGTTCCTTTCATTACGTTATTTCCAGTTGTGGTACTGCTCCCTAATGCAGTTATAACAACTGCCACAATCAAAATAGCTGCGCCGATAATTAGTAAGTATTCAATTGCGCCTTGTGCGCGAGTATTTGCAAAATCAGGTTTTTTGTAAGCCATAATCAATACTAGCAATTACTTTTTTCAAATTAATAAGGTTTTTGGGGGGCGTTTTTAGGTTAAGTTAAACGAATGATCCAAGCTAAGCATTAAAACTATTTTGTTTGAATCAATTTTTAAACTATTTATGTCTATTTTTGTCATGTGCGCTGGATTTTTTTCTAAAATGTTTGCAAAGGAACCGCAGGTTATTACAACTACTGTAGAATCGGTTGTTCTTTTAGTTGAAAAAGAGTTTTTGCTTCAAAAGGCTGCGCTTGAAGATTTTTCGGCAAAGAAAATATCTGAAAATAAATATTTACATAGCCGAGCAATTAATTTGTTAAAAATTGTTTCTGAAAAAGAGCTTGAGGGCAAACCTAATGAGCGTTTGAATAGAGCTGCTTTTACTGCAAAGAATCAATTAGTTAATCAAATGAATAAACTCCTTGAGAAATTGGATCCAAAGGAGCGTGGAAATTCGTTAAATGACGCTAGGCATTATGCTGGGGAGAGTTACGCTTTGTTGGTTAATGAAATTAATTCAGTAAGAAAAAATATTGCTTACACGAGTTTTTACTTAAAAGAAGAAATGAAGTCGCTTGGAGAGGCGCTGCAATCTATGGTGAATCTTTTCCACGAAATGAATTTAGAATTTAATAACGCAAGCGGTTTTTTTGAATTTGAAAAATTAAAAGAGAAGGTTGGGAAAGTGCTTCAAAAAAAGAATGAATTAATAAAAATTGGGGCTGATATTGCTTTGCTTCACCAAAAAATTTCTCAAAAAGAGGAGTTGATATTAACCCAGAACAAAAAGATTTCAGATAGAAAAAGTGGGAGCGAGATGGGGCGAATTAATGCTGCTGAGGGCGAAATGAATAAATTGATGAATGAAAAACAAGAATTAAAAACCGAGATAAGTTCTTTGCTTTTGAATATTGACAGACCGCTTGCGCGCTTTAAGCAGTTAGTTGATTCTGGGAGATGGAAGATTCCAAATGAAGAGAAAGAAATGCTTGCTTTGTTTTTGACTAACCCAATGTTTGCACTAAAAAAAGACCCAAAAGCGGATGTGTTTAAGCGCGTGCTTAGCGAAGTTGTTAAAGCGATTGAACAGGGAAAGATTGAGTTAAAGGATAAGGAGAAAGAAAAACGTCTCGGAGCATTGCAAGAGATTATTAATTTTGATTTCTTTGGAAGCGTTTTTTGGAAAATGAATGAAATCCAAAAAAAACAAGCTGATTTGAATAAATTGCTTGAAAAGAGTGAAACTAAACGCGATATTGAGAACGAAGAGAATAAAGTTAAGTCAATTGAAAACGAAATTGAGGAAAATAAAGGA
>JBAXCL010000183.1:0-1821 GCA_037141515.1 archaeon | reverse complement strand
ATATTCATCCATTTAAAAAAGAAATATTATGTCATCAACTTCAGAAACCGGTCATGCAAAAAATGTATCAAATTTCGAAACTCTGGAAATATCTTGCACCGGCTTTGGTGTTAGATATAATCCAAAGAAAGCCAGCCTCAAGCTCCCTGCCCTCGGCATAAAATATACTGCTGCTGATGCTGAGCTTACCAAAGTTCGTCATTTATTGCCGCTTTACGAAACTCCCAGCAATGCGCGTAAAATTTTATTCAAACCATTTACCAAATTGGTTACTAACATCGTAAATGCTGTGAAAGCATCCGATGTTACGATTGAATTTATTGCAAATGTGAAAACAATTGCTCGCAAACTTCAGGGCAAAAGAGCCACTCCAAAGATAGTTGACAACCCCGCTACACCGGAAGATGAAAGCAAGAAAAGCATTTCAGCGTCGCAAATGAGTTTCGACATGCGCATAGAAAACTTTGGAAAACTTATTGAACTTCTTGAGTCGAACGACGGATATGACCCTAACGAACCGGAATTAACGACAGTGACTCTCACGGCTTTGCGCGCATCTATGATTGCCGAAAACACGGCAGCAAAAACAGCCTACACTCCTTTGGATAATGCTCGTATATCGAGAGATGTGGTTTTGTATGATCCTGAAACAGGCTTGGTGAAAGTTGCTACGGATGTGAAATCGTATGTAAAAAGCGTGTTTGGTGCCACAAGTGATGAATTTAAGCAGGTTAGCAAGCTTAAGTTTGTTGTTATAGAAAACAAATAAAAGGAAACTGCCTACAACAATTTAGAAACTTTTTACTGCAGTAAGGAATCTCCTTACTGCAAAAAGGATATTCCTTACTTCAAAAAGGAAACTTGCTACTGCAAAAAGGAAACTGCCTACTGCAAAAAGGAATCTCGCTACTGTAAAAAGGAATCTGCTTACTGTAAAAAGGAAACTTGCTACTGTAAAAAGGAATTTGCCTACTGAAAAAGGGAAACAAACTACTGCATTTTGGGTAACAAAAAAATAGTCGGCAAGCATCTTCCTGCTGTGCGCAATGAATGATTAGAGAGGTGATTTGTGATTTGCGATTTGTGTTCAACATTCAAAATTCGTAAATTCATAAGCTGTCCCGAACACCAACCTTTCCCGTACATTATATGTCTCGAGTGTCGGGGCTTGAACTATTACAGATACCGCATTGGTACTACATACTTTTGCCTTTAGTTTTTTTTTTAAAACTGCATTACACTACAGCAACGAATTTTTTGGAACGTTCGCATAAAATTTATGCTCAAAAATGACATGGCGCAACATATCATAATTTGAGCATAAATCAAATATA
This sequence comes from archaeon, assembly GCA_037141515.1. Taxonomy (GTDB): domain Archaea; phylum Iainarchaeota; class Iainarchaeia; order Iainarchaeales; family JAAZKV01; genus JAAZKV01. Next base: position 487 of record JBAXCL010000183.1, on the reverse strand, counting down.
ATAAATGGCTAACAAACTACGCATGGCATATCTTGTTAGCATTTTGGCACTATAAGTTTTAAGGCTTATTGGTGTCCTTCAGTTTTGCTTCTCTACGTTCGCGTTGCGATTTTAGGGAAGCAACAGGGATATTTTTACCATCCAATTTCACAAACGAAATGCCGTTTATCTTCAACAAATCGCGTAAGTTCTCGAATTTCGCATCCTTTTTTACTAAAAAATAAGCAGTACGTTCATTCGCCGACACATTATCATTAATCTTAAATTCAATCACAAACGGACTGCTTTTAAATCCAGCAATTAAATTTGCTGCTTGTTCATCTGATTTAATTCCGCTGATAATGAAATTTGCATATCGGGAACCATCCTCATTTTTTGTCATAATTTTGCCATTTTCTTTTTTGGTAAAAGAAAAAATTAAATCATCTGATGTTTGTGCAAAGGCAAAACCTGCACATAAACAAAATACTAATAAAACACTTGCGAT
>JBAXCL010000182.1:0-1826 GCA_037141515.1 archaeon | reverse complement strand
GTAGTAAATAAAACACTAGGATCATTTTCTGGAATAAGCGAAGCACTTGGAATTAATTTATGCCCCTTGCTTTGAAAAAACTTGATGTACTTTTCTTTAAGTTGTTTACTTGAAATCATTTGAAACACTATAGTTAATTAAATAAAGAAATACTTTTAAATGTTTGAAAACGCGCCAATATTCTCGTTAAAGCCTGTCTCGCTTTAATTTGTGTGAATTAACTCTGCCGTGACGGCTTGTTGAAATCACTATTACCAGGAAAATTACAACAATTACTACTATTAGCACCCATAAACCATCATCATAATCGCTACTTTTTATAATATCCACATTAACCTGACTCGAATCAGTAGAATTACTATCCGAAACTACAGGCACATCATTATCCCAATCAGTAACAACATCAGCAAATATTACTATGGGCGCGCCAAACTCTATTTTGTTCGACCCAGCAGTTTCTGAATTAATTAAATTAAGATCAAGCTTTGAGGAAAGGTTTATTGAGTAATTAATTATTTTCTGAGTATTTGAATCCAGGCGCGTAATGTTAAATGAAATTATCGGATCGGCAAGAATTGTATTAAACGAAACATCCGAATTAATCTTTGAAACATCTTGCGCAAGTTTCTTTGAAATAGGCGCTTCAAGAAGAACAATATTAGAAAACTCTTTATTGCACGAATTATTCAAAATCAAAGTAACTTCCAATAAATATCCACCCTTGATTGAATTGTTTGATTTAAATACAAGTTTTCTTTCCATAGAAAAACAATCAGCATTACTCACAACTGCCGCAATTTCGTTAGCATCCAACAAAGGTTCCCCAGTATTTTCCAACACAAGCGCATTAATTGAACTTAAATTACTTAAAAGTTCAGATAGGGATAAATATCAGGAGATATTAATTAATAAAGCCAAGTTTCGACTAACAAACCACAGAAAATCGTGCTTAAAAAATAAATTGGCAGTGAGTGGTAAGCCACTTTTTGTTTTTCCGGTGAACGACAGGAAAACCTGTCCCGGATCAGCATTAACCTAAGCCTCTTACGAGTTGCACCACAGCCCCCGTTTCATCCGCAAATTGCTTCGCGGTTCGTTGCAAAACCTTACGGTTTTGCGACGTGTTGCAAACCTTGCGGTTTGCCACATCGTTTCTGTTGAGCTGCCCATCCTCTCGGATACATGGGAATTCCTTTGCAGGAATGGAGAGCGGACTTTCCTCAGCAGCCGCAGAGCGGCGCCGTTGACTGATCCCTCACTACCATATATATTGCGCCAATGGAAGTTTATAAATTTAACCAAAACACCTAAAAATAAATTAAAGTGACTAATTAAGAAATTGAATATTTCAATTTACTAACTAACTATTATTGCTCTTCTTCTAATTGCTTCTTCAAATCCTCTGCAGAAGCTTCAAATAAATTCTTTTGAATTCTTTTCCCAGATTTTAGCGTCAGTATATTTGCTTTAAGCGCAGGACTCTTAACTAAAAACTCTTTTAATTTCCCTTGCGCATGCAGCTGTTCAATAACTTCATGCCCCAAATTCTTAACTAAAAAAGCAGCGAGACTCTTTGCCAAACTAGGGTGAAGTTCAAGCTTAAAAATTGCTTCCAACTTTTCCACAGCCGCACTAAGCGATTTATTATCCGCAACTAAATGAGTTCTTCTAGCCACAAGCCCCTCAAACTCATGCATTTTTAGTTGCACATCCCTCTCCTTCGCAAGCATTTCATTATAATTTTTTATTTTTTCTTCAGCACTAAGAGCAACGCCCTGAACATTCTTCAAAAAAGCATTATTTGGTTTTCTTCTCAAGCCCCTAAC
>JBAXCL010000181.1:0-1839 GCA_037141515.1 archaeon | reverse complement strand
CACTCAACCTAACCCAAACAATCAAACAAAACCTACAAAACGGTTAGCAAATACCCCCTCGACTAAAAAATAGATTAGATTTGGCACAACTTCGCGCCAAACCCAAATAAATTATAATTTGTTTACTTACTGGTCAGATAATTTTTTCTTCTTTCCTCTCTTCTTAACCATTGCTTCAACAAGTTTCAATCCTTGCTTTAAGTGAGCTTCTTTCTTTGCCCCAGCGCAAATCATTTTGCCGTTCTTGAACAACAAGAAAGTTAATTTAGGCTCATCCATTCTAAGAATTGCTCCCGGAAATTGCTCAGGTTCATATTCAACATTATCCAAATTCATTGCAACATCAAACAAGTCCAAATTAATGTCAAGCGAAGCAGTAGCAACAAAATTCACAATCTCAAATTCTACGTTTCTCTTAATCTTAACGTCCTTTTGAACTTCGTGAATCATTTTATTTGCTTTTCTTATTCCTTGCTCGATTTGTTCTTCGCTATTAGCTCCAGAGCAAATAACTTTTCCGTTCTTGAAAAGAAGCATTGAAACTTTTGGCTCCTTAATTTTCAATATTGCCCCTGGAAACTGTTCAGGTTCATATTCAATATTAGGTATTCCTACCGCAAGTGAATACAAATCTAGATTCTGGTCCAAGGAAGCCGCTGCAACCATGTTCACAATAGTATATTTCATCCAAACACCCCGCGCCTGGCTTTATAAAGCACTTTCTATTTAAAGCTAAACAAAGAAAGGTTTATAAAGGGGGTTTTTAAACTATAAAAAGGATTTGGCATTACTGGATTTTGTGTGTGGGTTGCTTTGAAAATCAAATAATGAACGTTTTACTTTATTTAGTTCAATTAATATAATCATATTTTATTGTTAATATTCATCTTCTTGTTCTGATTCGTGTTTGAATTTTTAGTTTGGTTGGAATAATTTTATTTCTTGCAATTGAGTGTATTTGTCTTGCTTCTATTGCGTTTTGGGTTCTAATTTTTTCAAGTATTTCTTCTCCCCAAGCTCTGCGTTTTTCTGCAGAGTATTCTTTCTGAAAGTTTTCTGGGTAAGTGTTTGGTGGGTTCATGAAGAAAGGGACTTTCATTAAAGGTCTTTCTCTAAGTCCTTGCGCATCTAATTCGCTTTTCACAAGGTCAGTCATTTCTTTAGTAGTTGCAAGTATGTCTGTTGGGGATATTTGTTTCTTTAAATCGTGTTTTCTTACGCCTAGTGCGATTACTTCTATTTTTCGCCCCAAGCCAATCTCATCAAGGTAAGTAAACATTGCGCGAGCAAGTGTTGGGCTTAATTGTTCGCCTTTTTCGCAAAGAAAAACAAGTCTTTGTTTTGGAAGAAATGGGCTATTTTTTTGCATACATTTGTTTTATGCATTAGGTATTATTAATGCTTTAAGGTGCGTGTTTTTGATTTGTTTTTGTATGCGCCTTTTTAAGCTTTTCCGTTCCAGATTTCATTATTCGAATTAAATTTGGTGAGTTTTAAATGAAGCAATCAGGGAATCCAAGAACACAAGGAAAGAGAAGTAAGACTAGATACAAATTCAAGCACCACGGTGCTAAAGTTAGTGTTAACGATATTATGCGAGAATTTGAAATAGGGGACACTGTTCAAATTGTTGGCGAAGGAAGCCACCACTCAGGTTTGCCTGATAAGAATTTCCACGGATTAAGCGGTAAAGTTAAAGCTAAACGCGGAAGAGGATATGAAGTTTCCGTAGCAAAAGGAAATCAACCTTTGACTGTAGTAACAACTGCAGTGCATATGAAAAAATTGAAGTAATTTTTTATATTTTTTCATTTTGTGGTATTTTGTTAAGTTTAAGAA
>JBAXCL010000180.1:0-1848 GCA_037141515.1 archaeon | reverse complement strand
CTACCGCCCCCAATACTCCCCGCGAAATAGATTTTCATAAAAATCAAGCTTTAATTTCTTTTTTGCCATTCATATAAGGCAAAAGAGCTTTAGGGATTTTTATAGTGCCCTCAGGAGTTTGGTGATTCTCAATAATTGCTCTTAGCATTCTTGGAATAGCAACTTCTGTGGCATTAAGCGTATGACAATATTCTTTGGACCCGTTTTTTCTCAAAACTTTAATATTAAGACGAACCGCTTGATAAGTTGCACAATTTGATAAAGAATGCGTCTCAAAATATTTTTGTTCTCTTGGCGACCAGCACTCAATATCATACTTTTTTGCAGCAACAGCCCCAATATCACCCGTGCAAATATTTACTACTCGGTAAGGAATTTCAAGTGATTTAACAAATTCTTCTGCATTTTTAACTAACTCTTCATGCCACTTAACACTTTCTTCAGGAAGGCAAAAAACTATTTGTTCAACTTTATCAAATTGATGAAGCCTAAATAATCCGCGCTCATCAATTCCGTGCGCACCAATTTCTTTTCTAAAGTTAACAGAATACCCAGCATACAAAATTGGCAAAGCCTTTTCTTCAATAACTTCATTCATGTGCATAGCAGTAAGGGGATGCTCAGCAGTAGCTATCAAGTAATGATCAGAACCTTCAACTTTAAACATCATACTTTCAAAATCACCTAAATCAGTAACTCCCTCATACGCTTCTCTTTTCATCATTTCAGGAGGAAGAACAAAAGTAAAACCTTTTGAAACAAGCGAACTTACTGCATAATTATAAAGTGCGAGACTAAGTAACGCAAGATCACCCTTCAAAGCGTAAAATCCCTCGCCAGAAATTTTAACTGCTCTGTCAAATTCTGCAACCCCTAATTTTACAGCCAATTGCCCATGATGTTTAACTTCAAAATCTTTTTTACCAACTTTCCCCCATGAACGCACAACAACATTGTCATCCCCAGTTTTTCCATACGGAACATCATCAAGGAGAACATTTGGAACCCGCATTAGAAGCTTAATATTTTCTTCCCCAAGTTCATTTACTCGAACTTCAAGCTTTTTTATTTCATCAGGAAGAGACTTAGCTTTTTCTAAAAGCGGTTTTATGTCGTTGCCTTTTCCTTTAGCTTGCTTAATTTCCTCAGTAATTGTATTTCTTTTTGAGCGCAAATCATCAGCTTTTGCTTTAAGAGTACGCCATTCTTTATCCTGATCGAACCATTTCTCAAGCCTTTGAACAACTTCAGGATTTTTTCGCTTTTCTAAATTAGCCTTAACTCCAGCAAAATCTTCTCTAATTACTTTTGGATCAATCAATAATATCACTAAAGAAAGATTTATGCAAAAGATATTAAAATAAGCCCTAAAAGAGCAAAAATGAGTCAAGAAAGAGAATTATTTAAACTCACACGCCTTGAAATAATAACATGAAGAAAAGCCCAATACTTGCTGATTTGCACAACCACTTAAATGAAAAGAAAGTGGATCCAGTTGACTGGTGGAATGCAGTAAAGAAAAAAAAACTTTCAGTAATTGCAATAACCGAACACTCCTACTGCGAACCAAAAGACGCTTACTTAAGGCTAAAAGAAATACAACCAATAGGAATTATACTAATCCCTGGAGTAGAAGCAAAAACAACCGCAGGAGATTTACTTGTTTATGGCACTGATGAAAGCATTTATGCAGTAAAAGAAATAATGGAAAAAGGAGTAAAAGTAGAAACTGCACTAGCTGCTGTAAAAAAATACAATCTTGTTGCAAGCTTTGCCCACCCACACGGATTCAAACTAGATAGTGTATGCGAAGCGCTTGGAGAAAAAAAAGCGCTCGCACTTGTAAAG
>JBAXCL010000179.1:0-1853 GCA_037141515.1 archaeon | reverse complement strand
ACAATAATCAGACTTTTTACATTAATAAACTTAACTCTGAAAAACTATTAGTCTTAACTTTTTTTAATAATTATGCAATTTTGCGTTTGACCTAAACTTGTATTATGCTATGATTAAAGAAAAGTTTTTGCAGAATAGAACACTAAAAATGATATTGGTATTAGAAAGAGTGCGTAAATGAAGAAATTCTTTTTGTTTCCTTCTTGAAGGGCAAGAAAGAAAGAACTTAATGCAGAGTACTCAAATACATATATTGTTGTAGAAAGAATGCCTGTTTCAAAAAGCGCTTTTCTCTCAACTGGCCCTAAACCAATTCCAAGTTCGCCCATAGAAGAAAAATTAAGTCCACTTACAAGACCAATTATTAATCCAAGTACCGCAGGAACTATTATTCCTGATGAAAGTAATAGTGTATATTTTGTAACAAGCATTACTGCTTGCCTTTCTTTTAAAATTGCTTTTGACTCAAGCAAATCCTCTGCAGTTTCACTCAAAATTTTAGAAATCTTTGTCCCGCTCTTATTTCCCTGAATAAGTAAATCAATCACTCTGCCATAAGCACTGCTTTTGTTTAATTTTTTTATTCGTAAAAGCGCTTCCTCGATGCTCGCCCCGTTTTTTATTTGTGCATAAGCGTTCTCGAAATCTTCTTTAAGAAGCGGAAAATCCTGTTCGGCAATTCTTTTAATTGTTTTTTCGGTTGATGATTCGTCGCAAAAAATACTTGCCTCAAGGAGCAAATCGCTTAGAAGCTCCTCTTTTTGCCGCTTTCTTTTCTCAAAAAGCAAATCATGAAATAAATAATTTAATAGCATTGGTAAAAAGAACGCGCCAATTCCTGCAATAATTGCTTGATCAATTTCTCCGTTTTTAATACTCCAAACACAAAACATAGCCGCAATCATCGCGATTATTCCTTCGCACGTACCAAATAAAAGAAAAGTTTTGAAGTTTCTCATTCTTGATTTGTTAAGGAGTAGCTTTTCCTCAAAATCAATAACTCTGTTTCTTCCAAATACTATGTGTGAAAATTCTTCAAGTGCTAAAACAACATCCATAATTTCACCAATCAAATCGCTTCTCTATATTTGCTGTAAGTTGCTTAATTTCATTATTTTTACTAAATATATTTTATTCATAATTTTAATCATTTATATTTTCACCAAGTTTAATTTGCTATGACTCACATTTATTGTTTTAGAAAAATCGGCGTTTTTGACTCAATCATAAATAGTACTGCTGCATCAATTGCGGGGAATCCAACAACAATTATTATGAATGCAGTTAGTGCAGTAAATTGAATTGTCATAAAATAGGATCCAATTAATAGAAAACTTTGAAACATTGCTGGAACTATTGCCGAAACTGCAATAAATACTAGCGCAAATACAACCATTTTTCCTGAAAATTCCTTACTTTCTATTCTTTGTTTAAGCAGCATTTCTTTTGCGAGCTTTTTTAACCCAGAAGTGTTTTTTGTGCCTTGTATTTGAATATTGCTTAAGTTGCTTGTTGCTCTTCTTATTGTGATACTTGCGAGTCGTTCATTCATTTTTTTAAGCGCATCCTGAAAACTAGCGCCCTTATCTAAATCCTGAACAATTTTTTTAAACTCTTGGGAAACATTTCCTTCTTCCGTGCAAGAATCCTTAATTGCTTTGGAAAAGCTTTTTCCAAGCTTTATTTCAGTCGCAAGCCTAAGAAGAAATAACGGCAGTTCTGCTTCAACTTTTTTTGCATATGCTCTTTTTTTTGCCAAAGGTATTTGGATTAGAATCACAAATATTACTGCGACAAATCCTGCAGAAATGCCTGCTGATAAAATTATGTTTTTTGTAATTACTCCGCTAAAC
>JBAXCL010000178.1:0-1917 GCA_037141515.1 archaeon | reverse complement strand
CCTTGTATGGAAACACCTAAATTCCTAGGATGAACATTATATCGGGATAAGACACTGCATAGCCAGAATAATTAGTATTAAATACCTCATAAAGCCATGTATTAGGCATAATGACTACTAAAAAACCTGCATTGCCAGAAATACTTGATTTGAGTGAATTTGAGAAACAAATTTACGCATTCATCTTAGATAACTGGCCAACCACCCCTCTAGAAGTAGCACTCCAAATGAAAGAAGATGTTTCCACAATAGAAAAAAAACGAAGAATTAGCACAAAATATGCATATTATTTGAAAAAACTCATTGAAAAACAACTCTTACTCTCAAAAAAAGCGGGCAACAGCATAATAGTGTGGCCATTAATGGTAGAGAAGTACCGAACCATACACAACATACCAAAGCACCACGAGCCAGAACACATACTCGCGCTAAACAAATACAACCAAGGTGAGAAAAATGCTTAACAAATTCTACTCCCAATTTGACATGACGGGAAACCTACACTACTTGCACAATAACTTATACTTAATGAACATTCCATTTTTCATGCTCCCTATAGAAGCCCTGACGGGATTACTCGAAATAACAGACGTTGAAATTCAAAAAAAAATATACACTCAAGTAAAAAAAAGTACAAAAGATAAAATGCTCCCCCAATTCGGGCTATACTTTGGAACAACAGACAAGAAAAAAGAAACGAACTTTATTTTAGAATACTTAACATACTCAGGATGGGGAAGCGTCCAAATAATTGACCTTGAAATTGAATCAAAAAGAGCAATAATCGTAGTTGAAAACTCGCCATTCGCAGCAGCACTAAAAGGAAAAATACAACTCCCTGCAGATGTATTCCTTCGTGGGATACTAGCTGGATTATTTTCAAAAATATTTGAAGAAGATATTGATTGCGTCGAAGCAGAATGCGCAGCACACACATCAGAAAGATGCAAATTTATAATAAAACCAAAACTTGAATTTGATTTTGGAAACCCAATAGTACAACAACAAATAAGCCATGAATAAAAAATTTAATCAAAGCTAAAAAATTAATACTCCTTTACCAGCTAACTAATTTTTTATTTTAGAAAAACTATTTTAATGACTAATTACTTTCTCATTGGAGAAATATTTCTTTTATGAGATTTCTTTAGCCAATCAGCATAAACTTCCTTTGAAAAACTCTTCACTGATTTTAATGCAATTTTCTTTGCTTTAGCAAAAAACTCTTTTGAAAGACTCGCAAACGCAGGGCACGCGTCATCAAAAATAAACTCAATTTTTCCAGTGCCAGAATAAATTGCGACAATTGGATACGAACTACAATCAAGCGGCTTTACAGCATGAATTATGCAATGCAAATCACTATCTAAAAAAGGGCAATTACCACCAGTTACATCAGCAAAAACAAAATAACTCTCCTTGCCGACAACAACCCTCTCAAACGCATCAACATTCTTCCCAAACTTCTTCTTGCAATACTTCTCAATACGCAAAACCTCTTTCTCTGAAAGAATAGGCGAAGCACTATTCGCTTTAGGCTTACAGCACTTTGCACCGCAAGGAACGCAATACGAAAGAAGAGAGAGATTCTTTAATTCCATAAAATTAATTATTTTAAAAGGGCGTTTAACTTTTCAACCGCTTCATCAATTGAATTATACTTAATTATTGGATTACGTTTATTACCCTCAACCATTGCTGAAATCCTTTTTTCTGAATTAATATTTTACAAACAAATAATTTTCTTTCCTAAAGACTCAGCAAACCCAATCTCATAGCCAACACCAACACTAGGCATAGAAACCTCAGCAACCACTAAATCAGCTTCCTTAATCCAAGCAACATCCCGATCAAAAATATAAGTTTCTAAGTTTCCCCCACCTGCCAACTAGAATCCTTAATTCTCATATGCTCCGT
>JBAXCL010000177.1:0-1934 GCA_037141515.1 archaeon | reverse complement strand
TTTTTCAAATTTGGGTAGACGCAACGCAAGTGGAATTTACTTTTTCAATCAACCATAATCGGTTTAGCCGGTGCCTTCTTGCACGATTACATCATAACGTCTGTAAGTACTTCTGTGAACAACCCCAGAGCTAGTTTTTTTGCCATTTACATATATAGTTCTATAAAGGTCAATTACCCAACCGTCATGACCAGGGGCAGCGTGAATGTACTTCCATGTGCCTTTTTTCATGGTGCTTGTATGTGTAGTGACTGTATGATATGGATCGTGGCTTATAGTGCTTGTGCTGAGAACAACACGCTTATTTACATTTGGAGTTTTCATCCCTTGAATAGACATATATAATTCAACGCCTTTAGTGCTCGCAAGGATTTTAATAGGGAAAGGGGAAGTGTTCTTAAAAGTAAAATCAACTTCCGGATAAGATACGGTTGCATCACGTCCAGGAGCATAGCCTACTAAAAAAGTATGGTTCTTCCTGTACACAACTTGCAGATCAGCCAGAAGTACGCAGTTATACAAAGTTGAGGATGTTTGGCAAACACCGCCGCCGTAGTCTATTACGATTTCGCCGTTGTAATAAGCATATGCCTGGGCAAATCCTGTCTTGGCATTTCTAGGACCGACCGTCTTATTGTATGAAAAAACTTCACCCGGATTTATAATTTTGCCGTTCATTTTTTTGCAGGCGAGTCTTATGTTTTGACCACGATTTCGTTGGATTGTTGAACTGTCGGAAAAAGTTGTATGATACGCACCAAGTGTATCCGCAAAGAGTTTGTTTTTTAAATGCTTTGAAGTAACAGGCGGAACTACGATTTTGGCTGGTATTTCAATAGTTCTGCCACTTTGATTTTTTATACTGTTGTATGCGCTTAAAAATGTCCGCTTATCAACGACTGTGCCATATTTTTCAGCAGTATATGTGGGGGCGCCGTTTTTATAAACAACTTGTGCATTTGTTGCCTCATTTGAAAGCGCCAAATATACTTTTTCTGGATCAACGCGATTAGGCTTAACTGGAGTAGTTTCAAGCTGAATTGAGCCAAGTTTTAATGAATTGAGTTGTTGCATGAACATAGATTTCAACTTCTGAGTATCAACTTTTTGACCTGGAATGCCAGTAGTCATGATTATTTTCTTGTTAACTGTGTCAGTTGAAAAACTGAACTGCTTTGGAGTTGAACTTTTTAGAGCAAATTCATCAATTTTATTTTGCAAAGCAACTTTGTCAAATGTGACAAGCGTACTCACTTCAACTGGCTTAAACGTAATCGAAATAAAGTCTTTTAACCTGTCGAGTAGATTGCCAGAACGGCCTACATCATAAACTTTTTCGGAAAGATTATCGATATTCACCGATGCATTAAGTTCTTTTGTTGTAACGATAAACTTTTCGGTGCCCGCAACAACAGTAATCTGACCGTTTTTTGCAAAATCAGAAAAAACTGAATTGAGCTTTTGCCTCAGGTCGTCTTTAGATAACCCGCCTAAGTCCACAGAGCCGACTTTTACGCCGTAAAAGACATTTGAATTTGCATAAATGTAAATACTCGCACTAGCAAACAAAGCAATAAAAATCGCTACTATAACAATAGTTATGGTAATTAGGATTTTAGAACCCTTTTTTCTAACCTTTTTTTCTTCCAATTCACTCATATTAGCACCTCACAACATATTTCTAACTAATTAATTATAATATTAATTTAGTAGATTAGCAATACATTGGGAAGTTTTTGGGAGGAGATGGAGGGAACGGTGAGGGAATGGCAAGAGGAAGCAGAAGGTAAAGGCAAAAAGCAAGTGCAAAAAGCAAGGGCAGAAGGTAAAGGCAGAAGGAGCGGACCTTGTCATTTGGCGCGAAAAAGTACGAAAAAAATAAGCGAGGACCAGGTCAATGTCATTAAGTTAAGGATTGGTTAGAGAAATAGGAA
>JBAXCL010000176.1:0-1939 GCA_037141515.1 archaeon | reverse complement strand
ACCCCATCTTTAGTAACAACATGCTGCTTTGGAACATCGATTGTTTTAACACGCAAATCAACAAGCGCATAAGACTCAATAATGGGCCAAACCCACGCCCAACCAGGACCACCAACGCGATTAACTTTTCCAAACCTATAAACAACCGCACGCTGAAAATCAACAAGCTGAAGCAACGGATTCCATCGGTAAATTACAAACAAAAAAACAAGTAAAATTACAATCCAAGTAATATTTGCTAAAATAAAATTCTGGAAAATAAATATCGCATACAAAACACTTGCAACAATTCCAATAAGCACAAGAAAAACAACGTATTTGAAGTTCTCTGTAGCCAAAAAATCACCAATAAAAAAAACAACTACTCATTAAAAAATAACTAATTCATTAAAATGGCGCACACTAATAAAATGCATCTTCTATAGTTAATTAAACGCACTATTATATATAAGGTTTATCACAGGGTATTTATATAAGCACAATAATAGAGGAAATGAGGGATTATAGTGAAGAAAAAGATATTTGTTGTATGCATTGACCGCGACAATGACCTTGGGCGAAAAGCTGGAATAAAAGGTCCGGTAATCGGAAGGGAAAGAAACTTGGAAGCTGCACAAAAACTAATCCTAGCGGACCCAAGAGAAAGCGATTCAAATACAATGTTTGCTGCAGTTGGAAAACTAGCCGAAGCAAACAAACTATACAAAAACGTAGAAGTTGTTACAATTACTGGAGAAGGAAAAATTGGACTTGCGGCAGATAGGGAAATAAATCGACAACTAGATATACTTCAAAAATATTATTTAATTGATGGGTGGATTTTAGTTACTGATGGTGCGGAAGACAACCAAGTAATACCAGTACTACAATCAAGAGCAAAAATAATCTCGACGGAACAAGTAATAATAAAACAAGCACAAGCAGTTGAATCAACTTTTTACACAATTAAAGAAGCACTAAATGATCCAGGAATTGCAAGACTCGTTCTTGGAATACCAGGATTATTACTTTTAGCTTACTTTTTTTTGGGGGCACAATCAATACAAGCAATTGCATTAATTGCAGGAGTATATTTACTACTAAGAGGATTTGGAATAGAAGAAAAAATTGTTGGATTTGTAAGAACAATATCAAATAGTATTAATGAACAAAGAATCAGCTTTGTAATGTACATTGCAGCAATACTACTACCCCTAATCGGAATATGGCTTACTTATTTACAACTAAATTCAAGCGAATTTATTGACGTGGGAATAGATGTTGCAAGCGCGCTAAGAACAGTGTACCCATTCATACTGTTTGGAGCACTTGTAATGATCGCTGGAAGAGCAACGGATGCATACTACGCAAAAAGAGTATTCAAATTCGGAGACTATATTGTACAAGCAGTATCAATCATCTGCGTATGGGCAATAGTAGACGCAGGAACTTTAGTATTCTTAAGACAAGCAGAGTTGACATGGTTACCTGCAAATATAATGCTTTCATTTATCATAGTAATACTCGCGATGAGAATAAGCAGAGTATTTGATGTTAGAGAAAGAACAACAAAACTATTCGTTGGACTAAATGTCACAGACGAAAGTGGCAACCTTCTTGGAAAAGTAATAGAAGCGAATAAAGGACTTGGGACAATACTAATACAAGAATCAAAAACAAAAAAGAAAATACAAGTCAGACGAGACCAATACGTACTAACACAAGGAAGACTAATTGTTACTGCTTAACTAAAAAAAGCGGATGCAATAATTTAAATTTTCCAAAACAAATATATTCATATGCAACTTAATTCAAAAAGGCTGAAAATATCAGGGGACCACGCTATCACACACCAACTGGAAAACAGATGGAAAAGAAAAATATTCAAAAGGAAAATTAAATACCCCTTAATACCTGAGTTTGCCACTTTTTGATTAAATAAAAAAGGTCACCTGCTTCA
>JBAXCL010000175.1:0-1952 GCA_037141515.1 archaeon | reverse complement strand
GGACAAGACTGCCACTTTATCTTTGCCTACTGTCCTGCTAGAATAGAAGAAAGCTATGCTAGAAAAAAAGACTCAATTCATCGTCAGTGTTACCCCTCTTATTAAGATTCCGCTTAGTCGTGATCAATTTTTTTATTATCTTTCAGCTGAAAAATTACCAGCTGGTTCGCTTGTAAGCATTCCTCTTTTCAAAAAAAATGTGGCTGGCGTTGTGATTGAAAATAAAAATAAATATTTTTCAAACAAAAAAATAACGCTTAAAAAAATTGATAAAGTTTTGGAAGAAAATTTTCTCACTACAAAACAGCTGGTGCTTGCAAATTATATTTCAAATTATTATCTCGTTTCACTCGGTATCGTTTTGAAAAACTTTGTGCCAAAGAGAGTGTTAGGGAAAAATAAAAAAAAGATGCTTTGTCCTGAAAAGCAAGAACTGATTATTGCCAAAAAAATAGTTCTAACTGCTCAACAAGCACAAGCCGTCAAAAGTATTTCTCAAAAAAATAAATTGCCATTTTTATTATTTGGTCCTGCCGGATCGGGAAAAACTGAAGTGTATATTCATTCAATCCTAGAACTTAAAAAACAAAACCCCCAAAACCAATTTCTAATTCTTGTGCCAGAAAAAACACTCACACCGCAAGCGCTGGAACGATACGGCGAATATTTTTCAAAAAAAGAAATTGTTCTTTTGAGTAGTAATTTATCCGGCAGTGCTTTTTTTGCTAATTGGCAAAAAATTAAATCTGGCGAAGCAGGAATTATTATTGGCACACGGATGGCAGTTTTTGCTCCTTTTCAAAAATTAGCATTGATCGTGATTGACGAAGAACAAGACATGTCTTTCAAACAATGGGAAATGAATCCCCGTTATGACGCCAGAATTGTGGCGGAAGAATTAATGCGATTGCATGATTGTCAGCTTGTGCGTGGATCTGCCACGCCCAGTGTTGAAACTTATTTTAAAACACAAAATAAGCAATCTAAACTTTTAACACTTTCTAGCTCATACTCACCAAAAAACATAACCACGCAAAAAGTGCATAGCACGGTTGAGATTGTTGATATGAAAAAAGAACGCTGGACAAAAAATTATTCCTGCATCAGTAAAAAGCTAAAAAGTGAGATTGCTTATGCACTGAAAAACAAATTGCAAACAATTCTATTTATTAATCGTCAAGGTATGAGCAATTTTTCTGTTTGCAAAAATTGTAAAACAGTGCTCAAGTGTCCCGATTGTAATCGAGCTTTGATTTATGTTAACTCAGGAAAATATACTTGCACTCACTGTGCTTTTGTTTCATCAGTTATTCCGAGTTGTGCGAAATGTCAAGGAATTGAATTTGGGAATATCGGATTAGGGACACAAAAGGTGGAAAAAGAAGTGCAAAACTTTTTTCCCGGAGCAAGAATTTTGCGTCTTGATTCAGGCACTAATAAAGAAAAAGATTTTCAAAAAATTGCTTATACTAAATTTTCCGGTGGTCTTGCTGATATTTTAATTGGCACACAAATGATCACAAAAGGTTGGGACTTGCCCCTTATGGAATTAGTTGGTGTGATTGATGCCGATAATATGCTCACGCTTCCAGATTTTCGCATTGAAGAAAAAGCTTGGCAAGATTTAGTTCAACTATCCGGTCGCGTTTCTCGTCCCGGTGCTAAATTTCCTGGCAGAATAATTATTCAAACTTATCATCCGGAAAATAAACTGCTCAACTTGGTTGCTCAAAATGATTTTACGGCTTTTTATCAAAAAGAATTGCCTGATCGTGAATTACTGCACTATCCACCTTTTGGCAAGATTGCTAAGTTAGTCATTGAGGATTATAATCAAAAAAAGGTTATTAGTGAATCAGAAAAACTATATACACTTTTAATCAACGCAGAGACTGATTGCACTGTGAGTTTTCCGGCCGATTGTTTTGTGCCAAAAATTCGCCGACGCTATC
>JBAXCL010000174.1:0-1961 GCA_037141515.1 archaeon | reverse complement strand
TAGAATAACTTTTTGTCTTCCTTGTTTTTCTTTCTTTTCGATTAATGAACTAAATACTTTTCTGGGACCCATCCATTTTCCAAGACTTTTTACGGTCTCTTTAATATATTTGTGCTTTGCCTTGACCTTTTCCTTGAATTGAGGAATATCTTTTGGGGCTATTTTTACAATTATTATCTTCGGGGAAAAAACTTTTATAAGCTCAAGGTTGAGATTTTTTAACATTTCTTTTACTTTTGAATTCCATGGGGACAAATCATTTAATTCAATAAACAGAAATTGGGAATTGTCTATATCAGTATCTGAAAATTCCAAAATGGCATTTTCATAGTTTTCCGCAATACTTTCTTCATTATATTTTATGGGGGTTCCGCCACCCATCGGTTGCCCAAGTCCTTTAGGAATAACTCCAAGTTTATCAGGCTTTAAAAAAATATATGGTAATTCCATAAACATCATTGATATATACTGCTTAAGAGTAAATAAAGTTTGCTTAAATTAATTATCTTTAATCCATTTCTCAATTGCTTCACTCACTGCCTCGCTAATGGACCCTTTCTTCATTCCTTTTTTTTCAGCAGCCTTTCTCCGTAGCTTTTCTTCAAGTTGATTCGATAATACTATTTGCATTCGTCCCATAATGGTCAACAAACACATATACACACATACATTTAAAAACACTTCTTGAGATATACACATATGTGTATATGTGATTACTGTGGTTGAAGAGATTAATCAATGTCCAAAGTGCGGTTCTCAGCACCTTGCTAAGTGGGGTTGGGCTCATTCTAACATGAAAGGCACTAAGACACAGCGATTTAAGTGTCAAGATTGTGGACTTAGAGTTAGGGGCAAAGTTAAGCACATGGTTGAACCTATGCCTTTTGAGTACCAAGACCAACCATTGCCAGAAACTGATTGGATTGCTTATACGCAAGCACAAAACGCAGAAAAACAATTGTTGATGGAGATTGTGCAGGAAATTCTTTCCAAGTTCAAAGTTGAAGCTGATTCAACAAAGCTTGGCAGAAAATTCTCTAACCCTAAAGATATGATTTTCTGTTTAGCATTGAAAACTTATACAAGATTATCAAGCAGGAGATTGAATTCTGATTTAGAATTAGCACAAAGACACGAATTCATCAGTCAAGTACCCCATTTTACTACTCTAATGAATTACTTAGAGAAAGAAGAGCTTACTGGTGTGCTTCAAGAAATGATTAAGTTTTCCGCTCTACCGATGAAAGGGATTGAAACTCAATATGCAATTGATTCAAGCGGATTTTCTTCAAACCAGTTTGGCAGATGGTTCAATTACAAATACAATGAAGAAACTGTTTGCAGGAATTGGGTTAAAGCTCATGTAATGATTGGCACAAAAACAAACATGATTACCTCTGTGGAGTTGACCAAAGCTCACGGGGCAGATAGCCCTCAACTTGCTCCACTTATAGAAAAAACTTGTCAGGACTTTAATGTAAAAGAAGTTTCGGCAGATAAAGCTTATCTTTCAAGGAAAAACTTGAAAGTAATTGTTGATAACGGAGCAATTCCATTTATTCCTTTCAAGGAAAACTCACAAAAAAATAAGAAAGGTTCTATGGTTTGGAGTAAAATGTTTGAGTTTTGTAAAGAGAATCCACAAGAGTTCTTCGAGCATTACCATCGCAGAAGCAATGTTGAGTCAACTTTTAGCATGATTAAACAGAAATTTGGAAAAGACGTGGTAAGTAGAAACTTTACTTCACAAACAAATGAGGTTTTGCTAAAGATTCTTTGTCATAATATCTGCTGTTTAATTAGTGCTTATTTCGAGAAAAACATAGAAACCTATTATTCTACAAACCACCCCAAAAAAGAGGTGATATTGAGATTAGGCTAAATTAATCTACAAGGCTTTTTTTTATGGCGGTGTAGAAATCCTCTTAGATTTCTATGAAAAGCCTTATTTTTATGTTTCT
>JBAXCL010000173.1:0-1978 GCA_037141515.1 archaeon | reverse complement strand
CTCAAGGCAAAAGAAAGTACTATCTGGATTGTTAGCTAAAGCATATGAACAAGCAGCATTATAGTAATCAATTGGTGTGTCTGTCCATCCGTTAATTTTAAATGCAGATGAATAAGTAAATGCAGAATTTTTATAATCTTTGGCATTATATAAAGATTCAGCCTGTTTGACTAACTTTTTATACTCATCTGGTACATTTTGCGAGGTCGCAAAATTACCTTCAATAAGAAAAAGACAAGTAATTGAAAGAATTATTTTAAATAATCTCATGCGTTATTAATTTATGAATGTTTTTGCTCATATATTGTACTGTCATTATGTTTTTATCCCCGCAGCCCCAACGAAGTTTCTTTACAAAAAAAAAGCGTGGAACTATAACTATATCCGTTCCGGTGGCACTGGTATACCAATAAGACAGGATAAGTAGAGCCCACGCTGTTGCGTGAGCGTCTCACTTATTATTCCTTGTCTTATTTGAAAATTACCAGTTTTCCGAAACACGAATAAAAGCTAACGCTTTTCTATAATTTCTTATGTTGTAAAGAACGAAGCGGAATTTTCTCAAATTTCACGATACAAATGTACACCTTTTATTAATACAATCACAAAAACAAATAAAAAAAGTTAAATAAATGATTTAACAATCAAAAAAAAGTCTGAATCATCATTCACCAAACAAAGTCACCACGTCTTAGTTATTATTCATCAGATGACTCAAAGTCATCAGATGAATTGTAGCGTGAGAGTGCATTGGCACAAACAAAAAGTGCCTATCCCAAGTCGTAGTGCGGCTCCAAGCCGTGCTACGACTGTACCGTCAAATTTATCCCGATAGTCGGAGTTCGATTCCAAATCGCGATCCGACTAAAAAAATTAAAAACATGTCGCCCCGCTGGGGCTTAAATTCATGTGTATATTATTTTTTCTACAAACAGTACACCTCTACGAGGCTTTAAACATTAAATTCCACTCAATGACTATCAATGACCACCAACCTGTCCCGTACATGTACCTGTCCCGTACATGTAATGTCGGGAATGTCGGGATGACCACCTATTGACAACCAATTGACTTAATTATCAAATTAACACAATTAACTAGATTTGTCTACTTTAGCACTTTCAAAACGCATAGCTATAAACAGTAAACCATGAAACCTCAAAAGAAGCCTTTAAAAAAATCCAAAAAATCAATCAAAAATGGCTCTGCTGAAAAAGAACCTACGGCTCAGTTGCTCAAGATTATCGCGCAGCAAGACAACATCACCCACATTGAATCTATTGGTCATTACAAAAAGGTTTTCTATATAAAAGAAAAACCTGAGAGTATCAAGATAACAAAAACCAAAATCCTTGTGCGGCTCAACAAGAAAAATTTCTTGGATTGTCATCGAAGATTTATCCTCAATATGTCGCATGTAAAAACATTTTACATACTTGGGGATGGGCTTATTGCGATTCTTCCCAATGACGACGAGGTTCCTATCACCGAAAAAAAGAAGAAAACATTCAAAAAGATGGCAAAGGATTTCCCCGCAATAAAGCCCTATACAGGACAAAAAACGGCAACTCGTGAACTAAATAATCCGAAACCAAATTACGGTAGTAAATTTGCAAATCACTTGGACTAAAAAATCTATCATTAAAAAAAACATCAATCATAAAAAATGTTTGCCGAAAACCACATAGCATTGAATCGTAGCAGGGTCATATATTGCAAGGATAACGTATTGTTATACTCTTATAAAAACATGCTATTTGGCAGTGTAATCAGTCAATCTTTTATGAGTGCTGCGCAGATTAGTTGTGGAACATCAGCGGAAAAACGAGCGGAAAATGTAATGATTTTTTTTCGAATGTTTTTTGCAATTGAATTAATGTATTTAACAATCGAACTAAAGTATTTTGCAAATGAACCAATGTTTTTTGCAAACGAACCAATGTATTTTGCAAACGAACCAATGTATTTTGCAAACGAA
>JBAXCL010000172.1:0-1982 GCA_037141515.1 archaeon | reverse complement strand
CACAACTGGATTAATACTCATTTACTATATACACTTCTTTCCCGAAGTCGGGATAGGAAGTGTATATAGAAAAATAACTGTACTTTGAGGAAGTTTTGTAACCTCAATTAAATAGCTTGTTACTATATCCATTTTGTTTTACTAATCAAATAAAAAAGAGCTCCATCTCTATCCATTATATAACTATATAGATAAATTAGGAACTCTTTTTCTACTGTTCAATTTGATTGACAGTAAGGCAAAATTACTATTTTAACTCAACTTTTGCACCAACAGCTTCTAGCTCTTTCTTCATTTTTTGAGCATCTTCTGTCTTTACACCTTCCTTAACTGTTTTTGGAGCACCATCAACAATAGCTTTAGCTTCACCAAGTGCTAAACCTGTTAATTCTTTGACCTTTTTGATTACGTCAATTTTTTTTGCACCAGAATCTGCTAATACTACGTCCCAGCTATCTTTTGCTTCTTCTGCTGGAGCTGCTACTGCTGCAACACCTGCTACTGCTACTGGAGCAGCTGCACTTACTCCAAATTTCTCTTCCATTGCCTTAACCAATTGAGATAGTTCTAAAACTGACATCTTAGATACTTCATCAATGATCTTTTTTGCATTGTCTGATAGGTTATCCATTCTGATAAATATATAAAAAATAATTAAATATTTTGCAATTTACTTTTTTTCTGAAATTGCTTTAAGTGCAAATACAAAGTTCTGAATTATTGAGTTATTAACTCTTACAAAAGAACTTACAGGTGCCATAAATGTTGCTAATGTCTTAGATAACATAACTTCATAAGTAGGAAGTGTAGCTATTTCTAAAACACTATCTTTGTTAATCATCTTCTTTCCGTAAATACCAGAAAGAATTTCAAGTTTTTTTGATTCTTTTGCAAATGTATTTAATATTTTTGCACTTTCGGTAATATCATCATTTGCAAAAATAACTGCATGCTCTCCTTTAACGAATAGGGTATCTCCGAGCTTTACTTCTGGTAAAGTCTCGTTCATAGCCTTCGTAAAGAGGGTATTCTTTACTACATTAAACTTAGCTTTTGACTTTGAAAGCAAAAGTTTTAATTTAGTTGAATCATTAGCAGTAACTTTTGAAGGCTTAACAAAGTAGATTGCTTTTGCATTGGCAATGCTCTCTTTATACTTTGTAATCTCGTCATTCTTTTGTACTTTGGTTTTTGACATATTCAAAAAAAAAGATTATCTCTAAGACAATCTTTATATAACAAATAATTAAGATTCGTCTAGACAGGTTATTAAGCTTTCGCCCCTGTTTTCACTGACAATAAATTTATTCAATTGTAAAGGTATTTTAATATATCTATACTTACTTTGTCAAAGTTTTGAGTTCTGCTAACTCCATTTTCACAGGCTTTGACATTGTTGATTTTATTACAGCACTTGTAATAACTCTATCACCGTACTTGTTGATAGATCCAAATACTTCTTTCATAAGACCAACAAAATTAGCTTTTAGTTCAGCGTCTAGCATACTAACCTTTCCAAATTTCAAGTGTAATGCACCACCCTCATCTGCTCTAAAGTCTAATTTACCCTTTTTGTACATACCAATAACTCTTTTTAAATCAGTAGTAACTGTTTCATTTTTTGGATTAGGCATAAGTCCTTTTGGTCCTAATACTTTTCCAAGTACTGAAATCTTTGCCATAACTGATGGAGTTGCAATTAAAATGTCAAAATCTGTCCATCCACCTGAAATCTTTTTAACAAGATCCTCAAGACCTACAAAGTCTGCTCCTGCATCTTTTGCTTCTTTTGCATTTTGTGCATCAGCAAGTACAGCAACCTTTTTCCCTTCTTCAAAAGGTTTGTCAAAAACTACTGAAAATCTAATACTATCTTTTTTATTCTTTTTAGTCAACGAAATAATTCTTTGAACTTGTCCACCATTTCATTTTGATAAACGGTATTACACCCAGTATTTCACTCCCATAACACCATTTATGTC
>JBAXCL010000171.1:0-1985 GCA_037141515.1 archaeon | reverse complement strand
GCATATTTATCTTCCTTACTTCTATAACCCAAAGCGCATATTACAGTGGAAGTATATTCTGTATTTGTAAGCCCTAAAATTTCGTCAAATTTGTGCGAGTCAAATCCTTCCATCGGAGTTGCGTCTATTCTTTTTAAAGCTGCGGCTTCAAGTATGAATCCAAGCGCTATGTAAGCTTGTCTTTTTGTCCAATTAGCAATAAATTCTTCAGACTTTTCGCTTCTAAATCCAATTAATGTTTCTTTGAAACTTGAAAGTTGCTCTTCCCCAATATTTCTTGTCAATGCGATTTTTTTAACAAAATTATTAATATAATCAGCACCCATGTTTTTTCTTGAGCAAATAACAATTATGTGAGACGCATCAGTGAGCTGAGTTTGGCTGTACGCAGCAACTTTAAGTTTTTCTCTAATTTCTTTTGATTTAATCACTAAAAATTTCCACGGCTGGAGGCCATAGGATGATGGTGCCAACCTAAGCGTTTCGAGAAGAACTTCAAAGTCAGAATCAGAAACTTTTCTTTGAGAATCGTAAACTTTTGTTGCATACCTAAAATTTAATGAATCTAGCAAAATTTTGTTTTCCATATTTTAATCACCTAATCTAATAAGTATCTAACTTGCTTTTTTAATTAGATCCAATACAGATATGCTTAATATGCGCACTAATGGGTGATGCTTTTAGCAAAAAATTCACTACTCAAAACTGAAGAAATAATATAACTAATAACCTATGATTGCTTTATATTTAAGTCAGACCAAAATTTCAAATCAGTAGTTTATGTGGCAAAACACCTGCGCGAGCTCTTTCGCACTGTGTGACTACACAAACATTAAGTATATATATGCGTAGTCACATACTTATTGTATGGTGTTTGTTGAGAAAAGAAAAGATGGCACAAATACTTTGTACTATCTTGCCAAATCATTTAGGGAAAAGGGCAAAGTGAAAAAAAAGCGCGTGTTTTTGGGCACTAATTTAACTCCTGAACAAATACAGGCACTTTCCGATGACGCGAACAAGATTCTTGGGGAAATCAGCTTTGACTCAGTGCTTAGTCCAAAGGAAGCAATTGAATTTGAGGAATTAAAGCAGTCGCTGAATGAAAAAATAATCACCTTTGACAAGGAAAGCTTTTACCAACATTTCATAACCGAATTTACATACAACTCAAATGCGATTGAAGGCTCCTCTTTGACCCTGCAGGAAACAAGTCACCTATTGTTTGAAGGAATAACTCCAAAAAACAAGCCAATGAAACACTTAATTGAAGCAAAAAATCATAAAGAAGCATATGATTTTGTATCAGTTATCAAGCAGAAAAAACTTTCAACACCTTTAATCTGCAAAATCCAAAAAATAGTTGTAAAAGACACTTTGCCAGAACACCTCAAAGGCCAAGATGGAATTCTCAGAACTGTAAACGTGCGTGTGGGCGAACATATTGCCCCGCCATTTTTTGTAGTTCAAAGAAAGCTCAAAACACTCATAACCTGGTTCAACATAAATATGAACAAACATCACCCGCTAGTAGTGGCGGCTTATTTTCACTCAGAATTTGAGTCACTCCATCCATTTGCAGAAGGAAATGGAAGAACAGGACGCTTACTCATAAACTTTATGCTTACAAAACAAGGTTACCCGCCAATAACCATTTTTCTAAAACACAGATTCAACTACTACCAAGCGCTTGAAAAAGCAAGAAATAGCAAGAACCTTAAACCATTAATTAACATAATGAAAAAATGCTACAAAGAAATGGAAAAAACATACAAAACTA
Organism: archaeon; assembly: GCA_037141515.1. GTDB lineage: Archaea > Iainarchaeota > Iainarchaeia > Iainarchaeales > JAAZKV01 > JAAZKV01. The sequence continues at coordinate 205 of JBAXCL010000171.1, read as the reverse complement.
ATTGAATAAGTCTATGCATTCAAATCCGTAGTGCATAGGGTAAAACACCTGCGCGGACATCTTTCGCGGCCAGAATGCTTTTTACCTAACAGGTTTGGCGAGAAGAAGCAAAATAGGGGGGTCAAAAAACCAAATGCGGATTTGAACCACAAGGCTTTGGGACAAAACTTTATAAATGGTCTATTTTTAGGTGTTCGGCTGAGAA
>JBAXCL010000170.1:0-1988 GCA_037141515.1 archaeon | reverse complement strand
GAGTACAAGTTAGATAAAGAAAAGATATTTGATAAGAAGAATTTGATTTTAGGAGTAATTTTAATTTTAGTTTCATTATATTATGTTTCTGATGTTTTTAGTGTTAGCACTGGTTCAACTGAGCTAGCAATTAGTTATGCTACTAATTACTTGGAGTATTTTTCTAACTTGAACTTTGTTATAATTTTAGGTTTAATTGGAATAGTTTGGGCTTTCTTTAAAACTAAAGAAAAAACTTTGTTTATTTTGATTCCTTCAATTGTTTTATTTGTATTAGCAATATTTGTTGAATTGTTTGCTTTCAGATACGTGTACCCCGCAACATTCTTTATTTTTTTCTTCTTCTCACTTTTACTTTGTTTTTTAATTGAAAAGTATGGAAAATTGTTTATTGTAGTTGCTTTGTTTGTGCTAATAATTCCTTCTAACTTGTTTTTTCCATTAAATTATGTTACCGTAATTACCCCAATTTCTGGAGCGTTTAATGATTATTCTTCTCCAATAATTGACTTTTCCAGTGTGCCTAATTCTTTGAAGCAAGAAATGTCTTCTTCAACTTTGGTTTCTTTGTTTCCTGCCGCCTTAGAGTGGTATGTTTCTAAGCCAGATTTTGTTATCCCTTACTCTATGGATGGAAGAACTCCAAAAATCAGTGACAAAGAAGTATATTCTGGAGCACCTTTTATTACAACTCCGCCTCTTAGACCTTATTATTTTGTAAAGGATTATTTTTCTAGTTCAAAGTCAAAGGATCAGAACCAATTTGATGTTTTTGAGTCCAATTGTGAATCGAAATATTCAAATAGTTCAATAAGTATATTTTATTGCGATTAATTGAATTCGAAAACCTTTTAAAGAACTTAATAGGGTGAATTAGTTATAGTTTGGTGAGTTTGTTGGCAAAAAAAGAACAAAAAATCGTGGGTTCTCCCACATTAGCTAAAGTTATTAGCGAAGAGAAAGAGGACGCTATTTCTTTCAAAATTAAACAATTTCTTTCTGGCAAAGCTGGAATTGAACAATACATTGTAGTTGGAATATGGTCCTTAGCAATACTATTTGTTTTATACATGCTTTATTTATCAATCAACGTTCCAACTTCATACACACTAAACGCTGATTCTCCAACAATTTTTGACAAAACTAGTGAATTGTATATTGATAATGAAAAAGCTTTGGGCCCAGTTGAGTTAATGAACGGGTCTAACGTTAGAAGAATGACTCCAAGATCATTTAATTTAGTTTTTAATCCTAAAAACAAAGAAGCTTGGAAAGACAAGAACTTAACACTTGAATTAGAGTTAATGGGTTCTGGTTCTGAACTTTATATTAATAATGAATTAGTATTGCCTAATTTTGAGGATTATGACCTAGTTAAAGACTTCTCTGATTCACAAGTTTGGGTAACAAAAGAACTAAGAACATTTTACAACAAAAACAATTTGCAAGACAAACAAACTCCTGAAGAATATTATGTCGCTAACTTTGAAGGAACTTCACTTTACTCTTTAAAAGACTTGAATTATTCTCTACTTCAGCCAGTTGTGACTGATTACAAACAGGAATGGACAGATATAAACACCACTTTCAGAGATAATCTAAAGCTGGCAGTTTATGTTGAAAACTCTTTAGATTTAAAGTTTACAAAACAAGACTTACAAATGTATCTTGGCCCAGATGAATACACTTTGACAATTACTTCCTTAGCTGGCGAAACCATTTTTTCTTCAATATTACCCGATGATGGCGAAGCCAAAGACACAAAAATTCTTGGCCCAGAACAACCATATGAGATAACTTTGAACGACAAAAATGGAATCACCAAAGGCATTTATTACATCACTTTTACAAAAGACGAATACAACATAGCTCCTGACTCAACTTTAAAAAAAATTTCAGCAAATACAAATAAAATAATGATTATTGGTGACTTTTTACCAGTTGAGCCGTTTGTCTTTTACACAAAAGTTGCATATCCAAAAATAATT
>JBAXCL010000169.1:0-1997 GCA_037141515.1 archaeon | reverse complement strand
CCTTCAACAAAGCCGGTTGTAAGAATTTTATTATTAGAAAATTTTCTAAAAACAAGCAGCGGGACAACGCTATGATTGTTTTGAAAAAGGTTGTTGAAGCGCTCAATGTTGGCGGCTTCTAGAGTGAAGTCTAATTCCTTTAAAGTAAACTCAGCAAATTCATTTAAAACATCCTCGAGTGTGTAACGGTATTTTTTTGGGAGGATTTTTAATAAAAACATAAAATGGTTAATTGAGTTGATGTCGTTTTCAAGTTGCTCTCTTACAAAAGGTTTTTGAATTTTTACAGCTAGTTTTTGATTTGTTCCAGCCAAATAGGCAGTATGCACTTGAGCCAAACTGGCGACTGCCAAAGGCTCTTGGCTCACATTATGTAATTGCTCGGCAGCCTGCCCAAATTCATTATATAGATGTTCTAATACTTGTTCATAACTCAAGACCTGAGCTTGTTCATCTAAAAGTTTTTGAAGCTCGCGGCAAGTTTCGGCGTGAAGAAAATCGTAGCGCATTGAAAGCACTTGGCCCATTTTTACAAAGGTGGCTCCCATTGAAATTATTTGCTCGCGTAGCGCCACACTTTTTTTCTTGATTTCTTCAAGGGAGGCATCCTCGGCATTACCCAACAGAGGCCTTAAGGCTAAGAGGATTTTAAAAAAGTTCCAAAAGAAATGCATAGGTTAAAGATTCAACTGTCTATGTTAGTTGTCAAAGTTTATTCAGGATTAGTATAGCGGAATTTTTAGAAAAAATGTTAGCTGGGTTATAGTTGTTTTTTTTACTACACAAAAAGTACCTAAAACGATATGCTTAGTGATGTGCCGTACCCCCTAAACTGGAATAAATGTAGTAATATTTCAGTATAAAAAAAGGAGAAATCATGTCAAAAATTGTTCCAAATGAGATTCGAACTAGAATAATTAATTTAATTCGTTCAGGCAAAATAACAGTTGCCGAAGCTGCGGACCAGTTCCAATTGCATCGTAGCACTGTAAGTGCTTGGCTGCTCCACGAAAGCCCTTACCTAGCTGAGGTGAATCGCCTTAAGCGCCAGAACAAAGAGCTTTTGGAAATAATCGGGGAACTTAGTGTAGAAGTTTCTAGGTCAAAAAAAAATAGCGTTCTTGAAGAAATTTCCTCTGAATCGGAAGATCCTACTGAGTAGCTGGAAGATTCCTTCTTCTAGCTACTACTACAAAGCCAAATCCAAAGATGACTCTTCAATTAAAGAAGAAATTGAACACACTCTTGCCGAAAACCCTTACTACGGGCATAGACGCATTGCAATGTGCCTTGGAATAAATAAGAAATGCGTGCAAAGAGTAATGCAGAAGTACTTTCTGCATTGTCAGCGAAAAAAGAAAATCCGAAGATATCCAAAAGTTAGAGAATCGTTCGCTAACAACCTCTTAAAAGACCTTCCTGTAAAAGCTAAAAACCAAGTCTGGGCAACAGATTTCACTTACTTGAAATGGCGAAACTCTTTCGTTTACTTTTCAACTGTAATAGATGTTTTTACTAGAGAGTTAAAAGCTTGGAATCTCTCGACCAGAAAGGATTCCTTTCTGGTCTTGAATACAATTGAAAATACTAATGAAAATCCTCAAATAATGCATTCAGACCATGGGCTTGAGTATGTCTCAAGCCTCTACCAAAATAATTTAAAATCAAGAAACATTCAAATTTCAATGAGTAACAAAGGCCATCCTTGGGAAAATGGCTACCAGGAAAGCTTCTACTCACGTTTCAAAGCAGAATCCGGTGGAATCAAAGATTGTAAAAATTTTCTAGAAATAAAAGAGAAAATAAGAAATTGGGTCGAATATTACAATAAAAAAAGGATTCATACAGCACTAAAAATGCCACCCCAAGCGTTCAGAGAACTTGGCGACAAACATTCCAGTTTTCGGGGTACTTGACATTCTATTTGGATACTATTTAGATACTATTTGCGTATTGTTGATTTAGCAATGAATTGGGCGCGTGTGGCTGTCATTTGT
>JBAXCL010000168.1:0-1999 GCA_037141515.1 archaeon | reverse complement strand
GAATATTAACAAAGTGAAAATTGGAGGATTTTTTATATGCTTAAAAATAATGAAAAAACAATGGACAAAATTGTAACTCTTTGTAAAGGGAGGGGTTTTGTCTTTTCTGGCTCTGAAATATATGGAGGCTTGGCTAACACGTGGGATTACGGTCATCTTGGTGTGGAGCTTAAAAATAATGTTAAGCGTGCTTGGTGGAAAAAATTTGTGCAAGAATCCCCTTATAATGTTGGGCTTGATTCTGCTCTTTTAATGAATCCACAGGTTTGGGTTGCATCTGGTCATGTGGGAGGGTTTTCTGACCCTTTGATGGACTGTAAAGAATGTCAAACTCGCCATAGAGCCGATAAATTAATTGAGGATACTGGAAAAGCCGAACCAAATGGTTGGTCAAATGAGCAAATGATGAGTTTTATAATTGAAAATGCTATTCCTTGCCCAGATTGTGGCTCGAAAAACTTTACTGAGATTAGAAAATTTAATTTAATGTTCAAAACCTTTCAAGGGGTTACAGAGGATTCAAAAGCCGAAATATACCTTCGACCAGAAACAGCACAGGGAATATTTGTAAACTTTAAAAACATTCAAAGAACTTCAAGAAAAAAAGTGCCTTTTGGAGTAGGACAAGTAGGTAAATCATTTAGAAATGAAATTACTCCAGGTAATTTTACATTTAGAACTCGTGAATTTGAACAAATGGAGCTTGAATTTTTTGTAAAACCTGGAACGGATATAGAATGGTTCAATTATTGGAAGGACTATTGTGCGGCTTGGCTGTATAATTTAGGGTTAAAGGCTGAAAATGTTAAACTTAGAGACCATGAAAAAGAGGAGCTTTCGCATTATTCCAATGCCACAACTGATATTGAATTTTTATTTCCATTTGGATGGGGCGAGCTATGGGGAATTGCTGATAGAACTGATTTTGACTTAAAAGCACATAGTACACATTCTGGCGAAACCTTAGATTATTTTGATACTGAAACAAATGAGAGATATGTTCCGTATGTAATAGAACCATCCTTAGGGGCAGACCGTGTTACGCTTGCTTTTTTAGTGGATGCGTATGACGAAGAAGAGATTGAACAAGGGGACACAAGAACAGTGCTACGTTTACACCCTGCTTTAGCACCTTATAAAGTTGCGATATTGCCACTTTCAAAAAAACTACGTATAGGTGCGACTGAAGTATTTACAAAGCTATCCAAAAAGTTTATGGTAGAGTATGACGAGAGTGGCTCAATAGGAAAAAGATATAGAAGACAAGACGAAATTGGAACCCCATTTTGTATCACCTATGATTTTACAAGTCAAGAGGACAATACAGTTACAGTTCGAGATAGAGACACTATGGTTCAAATTCGTCTGCCAATTAGCGAACTAATAAGCTATATTGAAGAAAAATTAGAATTTTAGGTGATTAGTTGAATGAAAACTTAAATTCCAGATTGGAAACCCTGCGTCAAATGCAAGAGAAAAAGCCACATAAGAGGAATTTAGAATTTCAAAAAGTAGCAAAAAACACAATTTTGACTGGAACTTTTATTAACAACAGAAAAAAATGTACAATTAATAAACCATGCATAGAAAAAGTGAAAGAGTAAATTCCAGTTGCTTTAGCATGGTAAAATAGTAGAAGGAAATGGTTGCTATCCATCCGCCGCCCTTGACCAGTGGCATTTTAGGCATTTTAGTTGAAATGCCGAGGGCAACGGAACTCAACAGCATGAATAGTCAATGTCAAAGCCCTCTATAATTGAATTATAACACCTAAAACGCCACTCGTCAAGGGTAACCCGTGCATTGGCACGGCGGCTACTATGCCTCGAGCTTTTGGAATCTAACAGCATGGTTGTCTGGAATTTAGTGAAGAACTAAACTCCACCCAACGATTATATTGTGGAATTTAAGTTTTCATTCAACTATTGATATTTTTTTGTGAAAAGATTATAAAAAACTATTGAATTTTAGTGAAATTTGTTGTAAAATAATACGAAGC